>JBAQWM010000312.1:0-7676 GCA_049298915.1 Steroidobacteraceae bacterium
GAGCAGGCCCGCCGCCGGCACCGGTCCCTGCGGCCACTGCCCGGCATCGAACGGGTCGAATTCGCTGCAGGCGCTGGCCGGGGGCAGCAGCTGGCAGAGTCCCGGGAATGTCGTCAGCGCGCGGCGCGCGATTTCATCCGCATCGTGCAGCAGGTCCAGCATCGCCAGACGCCGGATCAGCGCATAGGTTCCCCGCAGCGCCTGGACTGCGACGAATGCCCCGCGATTGGGCGTGCCGAGCTGGATCACGCGCGCGATGTGCGTGGCTCCCTCATGTGCGAGCGCGGCGCGCGCAACCAGCCCGCCCATGCTGTGCCCGATCACCACGACGTCCCTGACGTCTTCCCTGACCAGGCGCTCCGCCAGCGCGCGCCCGCTGGCCGCGAGATCGAGTCGCCAGTCGTAAGGATGGAATGCCGCATCGTAGCCAGCGATCCGCAGCACGAGGCGCAGCCTCTCGTAGGCGAATCGCAGGACGCCCAGCGGCCGATAACGACGACCGCGCGGCAGGGCGAGCTTTGTCAATCCGCCGAGCGCGATTTCAACCGGGTCGAACCACTTGAGATCGTCCGGAAGCCCCTTGTGCTGACGACCGAGTGTCGAGCCCATGATGCCGGGCAGGATCAGTGCGCGCGGTCCGCCGTGCATGCCAGCGGCGCGCCGGGCCAGCCGCGAGAGTTCCGGATCGGCCTCGCGTTGCGTTGACATTCAGCGGATTCTACAGGCGAATGTAATATGGAAAGCATGATGCACCGAACCGCGCACGTGGATACATTTGCGCGCGACCGACTGCCGCCGCCAGAGCAATGGCCCCGGCTGCATTTCGACCTGCCCGAACTGCGTTATCCCGAAAACCTCAATTGCGCGACCGCGCTGCTGGACGAGGCGGTCGCGGAGGGACACGGCGAGCGTCCCGCGCTCCTGACCGCGGTGGGGAGTATCAGCTACCGGGAGCTGCTGGTCCGCGCGAACCGGATTGCGAATGTCCTGCAGGCGCAGGGCATCGTGCCGGGCAACCGCGTGCTGCTGCGCGGCTATAACGGCGCCGAACTGTACGCCTGCTGGCTGGCGGTCATGAAGGTGGGTGCGATTGCCGTCACCACCATGCCCATGCTGCGGGCGCCTGAACTGGACGCGATCATCGCCAAGAGCCGGCCGGCAATCGCCCTCTCCGACCACCGGCTGCTGTCGGAACTACACTCGGCGGCGGGGGCGACCGGGATTGTTCACGGTACCGTGAGCTGGGGCGGAGGCGACCTCGAGGGCCGGATGGCGGCGGCAGCAGATCGCTTCAGCAATGTCGACACGGCTGCGGATGATGTGTGCCTGCTCGCCTTCACTTCGGGCACGACCGGCAAGCCCAAGGCCTGCGCGCATTTTCACCGCGATGTGCTGGCGATGGCGGATGTCGTCGCGCGGCACCTGCTGCATACCGGACCGGAGGACATCTATACCGGCAGCCCGCCCCTGGGCTTCACATTCGGCCTCGGCGCGCTGCTGGTGTTTCCATTCCGGTTCCGCGCGGCAGTTGCCCCGGTGGAAACGCCAGCGCCCGCGGCGCTCCTGGCGGCAATCGAAGGGCACAAGGCAAGCTGTCTCTTCACCGCGCCATTCGCCTATCGCTCGTTGATGACGGAACTGCCCGGCAGGGGCATCGCTTCGTTGCGGCAATGCGTGTCGGCCGGCGAATACCTGCCGAAGGCGGTCTCCGATGCATGGCACGAGCGCACGGGCATCCGGATCATCGATGGCATCGGTGCGACCGAGATGATCCACATCTTCATCTCGGCGAGCGGCGATGCGATTCGCCCGGGCGCGACCGGAAAGCCGCTGCCCGGCTACCAGGCCTGCGTGCTGGACGACGACGGCAGGCCATTGCCGCCGGGCAGCACCGGGCGGCTTGCCGTCACCGGGCCGACCGGTTGCCGTTACCTCGATGACGAACGCCAGCGCGACTACGTGCAGCACGGCTGGAATGTGACCGGCGATCTCTACCGGGTGGACGAGGACGGCTACTTCTGGTTCGTCTCGCGCGCCGACGACATGATCGTATCGGCGGGCTACAACATTGCCGGGCTCGAGGTCGAATGGGCGCTGCTCGGCCACCCCGCCGTGCGCGAATGCGCCGTCGTAGGCGCGCCGGACCCCGAGCGCGGCACGGTCGTCAAGGCATTTGTCGTGCTGCAGCCGGGGAGGGCGGCTGGCGCCCTGCTCGCGCGCGAGTTGCAGGACTTCGTCAAGCAGCGCATCGCTCCCTACAAGTACCCGCGCCTGGTCGAATTCCTGGACGCGTTGCCGAAGACCGCGACCGGCAAGTTGCAGCGCAAGGCCTTGCGCCAGGGGAGCTGAGACCTCGTCGGTCATGCGACCGTGGTCGCGATTTTCGCTTCATTACTTGACATCTAAATAATACAGGTCTCAAATGCTTCCGGCATCGGGGAGATCCGGTTGCACAGGATCGTTTGCATTGGCGGCGGGCCGGCGGGGCTGTATTCCGCGATCCTGTTCAGGAAGGCGCTGCCACGCGCGCGCGTCGAGGTCATCGAACGCAATCGCCCGGATGACACATTCGGCTGGGGCGTGGTGTTCTCCGACCGCACGATGGAGGGCTTCCGCGCGGCCGATGCGCAGAGCCACGCGGCCATCACCGCCGGCTTTCACCATTGGGACGACATCGACATTCACTACCGCGGCACCACGACCACGACCGGTGGGCACGGCTTCTGCGGCATCAGCCGCCAGCGCCTCCTGAACATCCTGCAGGAACGGGCGGCGGAACTCGGAGTGCAGCAGACCTTCGAGCGCGAAGTCGAGGACGACGCGCCGTATGCCGATGCCGACCTGGTGATAGCCGCGGATGGCGTCAACAGCAGGACGCGGGCGCGCCACGCGGATATCTTCGAGCCGGACATCGACGTGCGCCAGTGCCGCTTCATCTGGCTCGGCACGACCCAGCGCTTTCCCGCATTCACCTTCGCCTTCGAGGAGACCCGGCACGGCTGGTTCCAGATCCACGCCTACCAGTTCAGCGAGGAACTCTCGACGGTGATCGTTGAGGCCCGCGAGGAGACCTGGCGCGCGCACCGGCTCGACCGCTTCGATCATGCGCAATCCATCGCGTTCTGCGAGCAGCTGTTCGCGGGATACCTGGGCGGTCATCCGCTGATCAGCAACGCCGCGCACCTGCGCGGCTCGGCGTGGCTCAATTTCAACCGCGTGCTGTGCCGGCGCTGGCACCACCGCAACCTGGTGCTGATCGGCGATGCCGCGCACACGGCGCATTTCTCGATCGGTTCGGGCACCAAACTCGCAATGGAGGATGCGATCGGGCTCACGGCCTGCGTGGCCGGCGCGACCGACGTGCAGGCCGGGCTCGCGCGCTACCAGCAGGAGCGCTCGCTCGAAGCGCTGAAGCTGCAGAGCGCCGCGCGCAACCGCATGCGCTGGTTCGAGGAAGTCGCTCGTTACGTCGACTTCGAGCCCTGGCAGTTCAGCTACAGCCTGCTGACCGGCAGCCAACGCATCGGCCACGACAACCTGCGGCTGCGCGATCCTGCCTTCGTGCATGAGGTCGAGGAGAGACTCGCGGCGCGCGCGCGGGCGCCCTCGGCCAGGCCGCCGATGTTCCTGCCCTTCGAGCTGCGCGGCATGAAGCTGGAGAATCGCGTCGTCGTCTCGCCGATGGCGCAGTATCTGGCACGGGACGGCATGCCCGGCGACTGGCACCTGGTGCACCTGGGAGCGCGCGCTACCGGCGGCGCAGGCCTGGTGTTCACGGAGATGAGCTGCGTGTCCGCCGCGGGACGCATCTCGCCCGGTTGCACCGGGCTCTGGAATGAAGCCCAGCGCGACGCGTGGCGGCGCATCGTGGATTTCGTGCACCAGGCAAGTCCCGCGAAAATCTGCCTGCAGCTCGGTCATTCGGGTCGCAAGGGTTCGACCCAGCTCGGCTGGGAGCAACCGGATCACCCGCTGCCGGCAGGCAACTGGGAGACGATCGCCCCCTCGCCGATACCTTATTACGAGGGCATCAGCGCGCTGCCGCGCGCGATGACCCGCGCCGACATGGATGCCGTGCTTGCCGACTTCCTGCGCGCGACGCGATTCGGCGCCGAAGCGGGATTCGACATGCTGGAACTGCACATGGCGCATGGCTACCTGCTCGCCAGTTTCCTGTCGCCGCTGACCAACCGGCGCGACGATGAGTACGGTGGGACGCCCGCCAACCGCCTGCGTTTCCCGCTGGAACTGCTGGCCGCGGTGCGAATGACCTGGCCCGGCGACAAGCCGCTGTCAGTGCGGCTTTCCGCGACTGACTGGGCGGATGGCGGCCTGGGCGAATCCGAATTGCTCGACATCGCCCGTGCGATGAAGGACGCGGGCGCCGACATCCTCGACCTGTCGAGCGGCCAGACCGTGCCGTGGCAGAAGCCTCTGTACGGGCGCATGTGGCAGACGCCATTCTCGGACCAGGTCCGCAACCTGACCGGCATCCCGACCATCGCGGTCGGAAATATCTACGAGCCGGACCACGTGAATTCGATCATCGCCTCCGGCCGCGCGGACCTGTGCGCACTCGCTCGTCCGCACCTCGCCGATGCGGCCTGGACCCTGCACGCGGCCGCCGCACAGGGCTACCGCGAGCAGTGGTGGCCAAAGCCCTATGAAACCGCGAAGCGCCAGCTCGAACGCAATCTCGAACGCGCCGCACAGATGGCGGGACCGGTCTGATGGCGCGCGCGGCAACCGACGCCGAGACCCGCGCCGCGAGCGAGGACCATGCCGCCATCCGGATCTGGCTGCGGATGCTCGCGACCAACCGGTTGATCGAGACACGGACACGCCGGCTGCTGCAGGAACGCTATGGCACCACCCTGCCGCGCTTCGACCTGATGGCGCAGCTCGAACGCGTGCCGGCGGGACTCAAGATGGGAGAGCTGTCCAGGCGCATGATGGTGACCGGCGGCAACATCACCGGCATCACCGACGGGCTGGTACAGGAAGGCCTGGTCGAGCGCGTGGGCGATCCGGGGGACCGCCGCGCCTGGCTGGTGCAACTGACACCGGCGGGGCGCCGGGCATTCGCCCGGATGGCGCGCGAGCACGAGCGCTGGGTGGTCGAGGCATTCGGCGCGCTACGCGCGCGCGAGATGATGCTGATGGCGGGTTTCCTGGCGCGCCTGAAGGCGCATGTCCGTGCACTGGAGGAGTGAAACGCATGAGCATCAGATCGGCACAGCATTTCCTCTGGCGCGTCGAGGGCCGGATCGGCCACGTGACGCTGAACCGCCCGGAACGCAAGAATCCCCTGACCTTCGAGTCCTATGCGGAGCTTCGCGACCTGTTCGGATCGCTGAAGGCGGACCGGGACGTACGCGCAGTCGTGATCGACGGCGCGGGCGGCAACTTCTGCTCCGGCGGCGATGTGCAGGAAATCATCGGGCCGCTGACAAGGATGAAAAAGCCGGGGCTGCTGAAATTCACGCGCATGACCGGCGACCTGGTGCGCGCGATGCGTACCTGCCCGCAGCCGGTCATAGCGGCGGTGGACGGCGTCTGTGCCGGCGCCGGCGCGATCCTGGCGATGGCCTCGGATTTCCGCATCGCGACGCCCGCTGCGCGCACCGCGTTCCTGTTCGTGCGGGTGGGGCTCGCGGGCTGCGACATGGGAGCCTGCGCGCTGCTGCCGCGGCTGATCGGCCAGGGGCGCGCGGCGGAACTGCTCTACACCGGGCGCTCATTCAGCGCCGGGGAGGGCGAGCGCTGGGGCTTCTACAATTCCATCGTGCCAACGGACGCGCTGCTGCCGGAGGCGATGCGCCTGGCCGGCGAAATCGCCGCGGGCCCCACCTTCGCCCACGCGATGACCAAGAAGATGCTGCACCAGGAATGGGACATGGACATCGACGCGGCGCTCGATGCCGAATCCAGGGCGCAGGCAGTCTGCATGCAGACCACGGATTTCAAGCGCGCCTACCAGGCATTCGTGGAAAAGCGCAAGCCGGTATTCGAGGGCAACTGATGGCCATCAACGACGACCGCATGCAGTGGCCCTTCTTCGACGAGACGCACCGGCAGCTCGCGAAGGAGGCGGAGAACTGGGCTGCCGCGAATCTGGCGAACCACAAGCACCCATCGGAACGGCCGGCAGTGGACGCACACTGCCGCGCACTGGTGTCCGGGCTCGGACGCGCGGGCCTGATTCGGCATTGCCTGCGCGCGGCGGACGGCGGCTGCGCGGCGGATTTCGACGCGCGCTCGATCTGCCTGCTGCGGCGGGCGCTTTCCTATCATGACGGGCTCGCGGATTTCGCCTTTGCAATGCAGGGCCTCGGCAGCGCGCCGATCTCGCTCGCAGGCGCAGAGCCGGTACGCGCGCTCTGGCTGCCGCGGGTCGCGGCGGGAACGGCAATCGCCGCATTCGCGCTGTCGGAGCCGGAAGCCGGTTCGGATGTCGCGGCAATGCAGGCAAGCGCGCGCCGCGATGGCGGCTATTACATCCTTAGCGGAACGAAGACCTGGGTCTCGAATGGCGGCATCGCCGATTTCTACTGCGTATTCGCGCGCACCGCACCCGGCGTGCGCCGTGCCGACGGCAGCATTTCGGCAGAGGGGATCAGCGCCTTTGTCGTGAAGCCGGGCGACGCGGGCTTCGCGATCGCCGGGCGCATCGACGCGATGGCGCCGCATCCGCTGGCGCGCCTGACATTCGAGGATTGCCGCATCCCGCAGGCACGGCTGATCGGGGCGGAGGGCGAGGGTTTCCGCATTGCGATGCGGACGCTCGACATCTTCCGCACTTCGGTCGCCGGGGCCGCCTGCGGCTTCGCGCGCCGCGCACTCGACGAAGCGCTCGCACACGCGCGCGGGCGCGCAATGTTCGGCCGGAGACTTGCGGACTTCCAGCTGACGCAGGTGGCGCTCGCGGAGATGGCGACCGGAATCGAGGCGGCGGAACTCCTGACCTTTCGCGCCGCCTGGCTGCACGATCGCGGGCTGCCGTTCAGCTCGGCCGCGGCGATGGCGAAGCTGACGGCGACCGAATCTGCGCAATCGGTCATCGATCGCGCGCTGCAGATGTTCGGCGGACGCGGTGTCGTGCAGGGCGAGATCGTCGAGCGCCTGTACCGCGAGATACGGGCACTGCGGATCTACGAAGGCGCGAGCGAAGTGCAGAAACTGCTGATCGGCCGGGAGCTCCTGAAATGAGCCACGAAATCCTGCAGCCGGCCGGGTGGTCGCGCCCCAGCGGCTATTCGAATGGCATCGCGGCCGCGGGCCGCCAGATATTCGTGTCGGGCCAGATCGGCTGGGACGCCCGGCAGGAGTTCGCGGGCGACGGCATTGCCGCGCAGACGCGCCAGGCGCTGGCGAACATCGTCGCAGTGCTCGCCAGCGCGCGCGCCAGCCCCGAGCATCTCGTGCGTCTGACCTGGTACATCACCAGCCGCGACGAGTATTACGCCGCGATCTCGGAAATCGGCGCCGCCTACCGCGAAATCATCGGCCGGCATTTCCCGGCCATGTCGGTAGTCGTGGTCGCGGGGCTCCTGGAGCCGCGCGCGAAAGTCGAGATCGAGGCTACCGCCGTTATCTAGTCGCGCCGTTCGGGCGCGCACGGGATCCGGCGGAGCCCTCGCTCGCAAACTCCGCCGGAACTTACGAGTTTGCTCGCG
>JBAQWM010000313.1:0-4472 GCA_049298915.1 Steroidobacteraceae bacterium
TGGGCGGGGGCGACCGCCGCAAGCACCGCAACAGCCGCAATCAGGGCGTTTCTGTACATCACGAGTCCTCCAGTACCGGCCAGTGTTTTAGCTTGACGCGGGTACTCTAGAGGAGCTTTGTTACAGAATTGCGTCAGGCGCTTTCGCGACTTGGAACGCCGGCGGCGGGCTGCAGCCGGCGCAGCGGAAAGTGCGCGGTGAAGGTCGATCCCCGCCCTTCCCGGCTCGAAATTTCCAGTCGCCCGCCGTGGCGCTGGAGACCGTGCTTGACGATGGCGAGCCCGAGCCCGGAACCGCCGCTCGCGCGGCCGCGTGCCTTGTCCACACGGTAAAAGCGCTCCGTCAGCCGCGGCAGGTGCTCGGCGGCAATTCCGATTCCCGTGTCCGCGACCGAAAGCTTTGCACCCGCACTGTCATGCAGCCAGCGCACCGTGATGGTGCCATCCGCGGGCGTGTACTTGATCGCGTTCGAGATCAGATTCGATGCGATCGAGTAAAGCTCGCGCTCGCTGCCGAGCAACCCGTCCTGCGTCCTGATGTCGAGTTCGAGATGCTGCTCTGGCCTCGGCTCCGCGGCCTGCGCCTCGCGCACCAGCCGCTCGAGCAGTTCGGGCATGTCGACCGGCAGCATCGGCGCCTCGTCCGCGCCCGACTCCATGTGCGAGAGCTCCAGCAGGTCGTCCACGATCTCGCGCATGCGCGCGGCCTGCTGCCGCATGTCCGCGATCGGCCCGCGCCATTCAGGCGCCGACTCCGGCTCCTCGCCGAGCTGGTCCAGGTAGCCGGCAATGACCGTGAGCGGCGAGCGCAGCTCGTGCGAGGCGTTGGCGACGAAATCCTTGCGCATCTGTTCGAGACGCGCCTCGCGCGTGACATCGCGCGCGAGCAGCAGGAGCTGGCCACCGGCGGGAATCACGACCAGAGCCAGCGACCGCTCGCCACCCTGCATGGACAGAACTACCCCCGGAGCTCCGCCCGGGCGCTGGACATAGGCGGCAAACTGCGGCTGCCGGATCAGGTTCTCGATTGGCATGCCGCGATCGGCCTTGCGCCTGAGACCGAGCATCAGCCCGGCCGTGCGATTGAACCAGAGGATCTCGCGGCTGCGCGAGAGCAGCACGATGCCATCGGGCATAGCCGCGGTGATGCGGCGGAACTCGCGGAAGAGCTGCGTCACGCGGCGCTTGTGGTGGAGCTTGCCCCGGTAGATGGCCCCGATCTGGCCGACGACATCGCCCCAGATTCCGCCGAGATCGGGGGGGTCTTCCTGCGAACGGTGCCGGACCCAGCGCTGCAGCCGGAACAGATTGGCGAACTGCAGGCCGAGCGCCGCCGCGAGCACGATGACGAGCCACAGCCAGATCCCGCCGAATGCGAGGCCAAGGCCGATCGCCGCCGCAACGGCGATGGCGATACGGGCGAGCGCAAAGGTCCAGGCCTGCGACATGCTTCAGCCGTCCTGCGTGGAAAAGCGATACCCGGCGCCGCGCACGGTCTGCACGAAGCGCGCATGACCGCCCGGCTCCAGCGCCTTGCGCAGGCGCCTGATGTGCACGTCGACCGTGCGTTCGTCGACATAGACATCGCCGCCCCAGACCCGGTCGAGCAGCTGGCTGCGCGCATAGACGCGATCCGGATGGCTCATCAGGAAATTCAGCAGGCGATATTCGGTGGGCCCCAGATTGACCGTCCGCCCACCGGCGAAAACCCGGTGGCCTGCCTGGTCGAGCACGAGTCCGCCGATCTCGATCCGGCCGTCCGGACCCGCCGGCGTCATGCGCCGCAGGAGCGCCTGGATCCGGGCGATGAGTTCACGCGCCGAAAACGGCTTGGTCACATAATCGTCGGCGCCGCCTTCGAGACCGGCGACCTTGTCCGACTCCTCCGCACGCGCGGTCAACATGATGACCGGGATTTCCCGCGTGTCCGGATCATTCCTCAACTGTCGCGTCAGCTCGAGCCCGCTGCTGTCCGGCAGCATCCAGTCCACCAGCACCAGTGCCGGGCGCTGATCGACGATGCTCGCGCGCGCGACGCGGCAATTTTCGGCGAGCGTGACCTTGAATCCGGCACGGCGCAGGCCGAAAGCGATCAGGTCGCGGATAGGCTGTTCGTCCTCCACAACCAGGATCGTGAATTCCTCATTCTGCAGCCGGGCAGCCTGCCGACTCATGATTGGAAAATTAGCTGACGCCCAGCAGATTCTCGTACGGGATTTGCAGTCCGTCGTGGAGCTTTCGTATCTGCGCAATAGACAAGTTGCGTTTGCGGTTCATGATTTCCGAAACCCGGCTGCGTCCGCCTAAAAGCCGCTCCAGGTCTTTGCGCTTGATACCCTTCTGCTCCATGCGGAATTTGATCGCTTCAACAGGATCGGGAGATTCAATTGGAAAATTCCTTGCCTCATAGGCGTCAATAAGCGTCGCCAGCACATCAAGTTCTGCGCCATCTTCAGAATCTGGTGCCGCATCCATCAGTTCGCCAACGCGAGCAAGCGCGTCGTCGTAATCGGCCCTCGTTCTAATCGGTCTGATATTCATCAAACAGCCTCCGCATCGATTTCATCGTACTCGGCATGGCTTCCGATAAATCGTATGTATCCAACCCGATACGGGTAATTGAACTTCACGACTAACCGGTACTTATTGCCCGCAATGTTGAAAACGATACGGCTATTTCCAATGACGCTTGCGTTTCCTTAAAAATCAAAGCCTTATGCACCCTCAGCGACGGTGCACGACATCATTGCGCAGGTACACCGGCAGCGCCTGTGCGGCCGGAAGTCCCCGGCCGGCAGCGAACCCGATCGCCCCGATCGCCGCGATATCGCTGGCGTGCGGCAACAGCTCCGCGGCGGTCCCGGCAAGGCGCGCACCAAGATGGGTCCTGAGGGCAGGATAGGCGGCGAATCCATGGCCCGCGCCGAACCACGGCTCCGTTCCCGGCGGCATGACATCGGCCGGATCGGCGACCGACTCGGGCGTCAGCGGCAGCGGCTCGCCGCTGCGGTAATCGAATGCCGCCCAGTAGACCTGTCCCATGCGCGCATCCATGCAGACCAGGATGCGGCCGTCGGCGGAGATCCGTGATCCGGCTGCCGCGACCGCAGCGAGATCGCTCACCGGAACCACCGGAAGCTCTGCGCCCCCCGCGAGTCCCTGCGTGATGCCGGCAGCAATCCGAAGCCCGGTGAAGCTGCCGGGCCCGCATCCAAAGGCGATGGCGTCGACTGCCGCCAGGCCGATCCCGGCCTCCGCCAGCAATTCATCCACCATCGGCAGCAGCCGCTCGGCGTGACCGCGCCCGATCAACTCATAACGCTCGATCACGCCGTCCTCACAGAGCAGCGCCGCCGAACAGGCCTCGGTCGCGGAATCGACTGCGAGAATTTTCACGCCTGGCGTGCCTCGGGCAGCCCGAGCCCGGCTTCCGCCAGCCTGCGGCGCAGGAATGCCGCCGCTTCGGCGCCATCGGCGGCGATTTTCGCGGGCGGCAGCGCGGCGAGGAACTTCGGGCCGTAGCCGCGGCTGCGTAGCCTCGGATCGCAGATCACGACCACGCCGAAATCCTCGCGGTCGCGGATCAGGCGCCCGAAACCCTGCTTCAATGCCAGCACCGCCTGCGGCAACTGGAAATCGTGGAAGGGATTGCCGCCGCTCCTGCGGATGCCTTCGAGACGCGCCTTCAGCAGCGGATCCTCGGGCGCGGCGAATGGCAGCTTGTCGATCACGACCAGCGCCAGTGCATGACCGCGGACGTCGACGCCTTCCCAGAAACTCGCGGTACCTAGCAGGACCGCATTGCCGAGTTCGCGAAATCGCGCCAGCAGGGTCTCGCGCGGCGCCTCGCCCTGGACCAGGAGCGGATAGCGCTCGCGGAACATCGGCAGCGCAGCGAGCCGGCGCGCCGCCTCGCGCAGCGCCCGGTGGCTGGTGAACAAGAGGAAACTGCGCCCACCCGCCGCCTCGACCAGCGGCAGCGCTTCATCCAGCACGCGTCCGGTGTAGCCGGGACTGGCCGGATCCGGCATGCCCTCCGGCAGGTACAGGAGCGCCTGGCGCGCGAAATCGAAGGGGCTGTCGATCCTGACCGAGGCCGCGCCGCTTGCGCCCACGCGGCCGAGGAAATGCGAGAAATCGTCGCCGACCGCGAGCGTCGCCGAGGTGAAGATCCAGGCCCCGCCCTGGGCCCGCATCAATTCACCGAGCCGTGTCGCCACCTCGAAGGGCGTGAAGGCAAGCGTGAAGCCGCGGTTACCGACCTCGACCCAGCGCAGCCCGCTCTCGGCTTCCGCGTCCAGGAGCTGGCGCAAGGTATCAGCGAGCTTCAGCGCGCGCCGGCGGCACTGGCGCAGCCCCGGGTCATCGGGGTCCGTCTCGGCCAGGTCCTCGGCGATGCGCGCCAGGCAATCGCCAGCAGTCTCGAGCGCCGCCGAGAATTCCTCCGGCAAGGCTTCCCATTCGATGCGTTCG
>JBAQWM010000314.1:0-6370 GCA_049298915.1 Steroidobacteraceae bacterium
GCATTGCGATGATCACGGATCCCGCCGCCAGGAACAGCAGTGCCTTGAAGAATGCATGCGTCATCATGTGGAAGATGCCGGCTCCGTAGGCGCCGGCGCCAAGTGCGACGGTCATGTAGCCGAGTTGCGACAGCGTTGAATAGGCGATCACGCGCTTGATGTCGTTATTGACGATGCCCAGCAGGCCCATGAAGAGCGCCGTTGTTGCGCCGATCACCAGCACGAAGTGCAGTGCGTCCCTCGACAGTTCGAACAGCGGCGACATGCGCGCCACCATGAAAATACCCGCCGTCACCATGGTTGCGGCGTGTATCAGCGCCGAGATCGGTGTCGGGCCTTCCATCGAGTCGGGCAGCCAGACGTGCAGCGGCACCTGCGCGGACTTGCCCATCGCGCCGAGGAACAGCGCAACGCAGATCACCGTGATCGGCTTGGATGGCTCGCCCGGCGTCAGATAGATCTCGAGCCCCAGCATGCCTGGCGCGCGCTCGAATACTTCCCGGTAATCCAGGCTGCCGGTGTAGTAGACGAGTGCCGCAATGCCCATGATGAAGCCGAAATCGCCGATGCGGTTGACGATGAAGGCCTTGAGACTGGCGAATATGGCGGTCGGGCGCTTGTACCAGAATCCGATCAGCAGGTACGACACCAGTCCGACCGCCTCCCAGCCGAAGAACAACTGCAGGAAGTTGTTCGACATCACCAGCATCAGCATCGAGAACGTGAACAGCGAGATATAGCTGAAGAACCTGCGGTAGCCCGGGTCGTCGCGCATGTAGCCGATCGTGTAGACATGCACGGCCAGCGACACGAATGTGACGACGGTCATCATCAACGCGCTGAGCTTGTCGATCAGGAAGCCGATTTCCATGCCGATTCCGTCGCTGAACGCCCAGGTGTAGACGGCTTCATTGAGGACCGGCGCCCCGTCGAGCAACTGCTTCAGGATCCAGGCGGACGCCGCAAACGAAATCGCGACCCCGCCGCAGCAGAGCCAGTGAGCCGCTGCACGACTGATGTACCGGCCGCCCAGGCCCGTTGTGACCGCGGCAGCGAGCGGCACCAGCACAATCAGCAGGCAGACTTGCTGGATCGTCATCGTCAGCCCTTCATCACGTCGAGTTCCTCGACATTGATGCTCTGCCGCTGCCGGAACAGCACTACCAGGATCGCGAGTCCGATGGCGGCCTCCGCCGCCGCGACCGTCAGGATGAAGAACACGAACACCTGCCCGTCCAGCAGGCCGAGGAAGCGGGAGAACGCCACGAAATTGAAGTTGACGGCAAGCAGCATCAACTCGATGCACATCAGCAGCAGGATGACATTCTTGCGATTCAGGAAGATGCCTGCGACCGCAATCGCGAACAGGAGTCCGGCGAGCACCAGGTAGTGCGTCAGCGTGATCACGGTTCGCGCTCCGTCGGCATCTTCACGATCCGCATGCGATCCTGCGGGCGCGCCGATACCTGGCGCGAAATGTCCTGCAATTTCTGGCCGGGCCGCTTGCGCATCGTCAGCGCAATCGCAGCGATGATCGCGATCAGCAGCACGAATGCAGCGAGCTGGAACGGGTAGACGTACTCGGTGTACAGCACGGCGCCGATCTCGGCCGTATTGCTGTAATTCTCCGGCAGCGGGGCGGTGCCGCCCGTCAATTCGATTCCGAGGCGGCGCACCCACAGCACGTAGTACAGCTCGACGATGACGATCAGCGCGATCAGGATGCCGAGCGGTGCATGGCGGGTGAATCCCTCGCGAAGTTTCTCGATGTTGATGTCGAGCATCATCACGACGAACAGGAACAGCACCATCACCGCGCCCACATAGACGAGCACCAGCACGATGGCCAGGAACTCGGCCTCGATCAGCAGCCACAGCACCGCGGAATTGAAGAAACACAGCACCAGGAACAGCACCGAATGGACCGGGTTGCGCGCCAGGATCACGCCAAGGGCCGCGCCGACCAGCACGGCAGAAAATGCATGGAACAGTATCGTTACCAGCATCTCAGTTCACCGGAAGCGTGCGTCCGCTGCCTTGTCGGCAGCGATCATCGCCTCGTAGCGCTCACCGACCGCGAGCAGCTTGTCCTTGGTCATGATGTTCTCGCCGCGATTTTCCATGTGGTATTCATGGATTCGCGTCTCGACAATCGCGTCGACCGGGCACGCCTCCTCACAGAAGCCGCAATAGATGCACTTGAACAGGTCGATGTCGTAGCGCGTCGTGCGCCGCGTGTTGTCGGCTCCGACATCCGATTCGATGGTGATCGCGAGTGCCGGGCAGACCGCCTCGCAGAGCTTGCAGGCGATGCAGCGCTCCTCGCCATTCGGGTAGCGCCGCAGAGCGTGCAGACCGCGGAACCGGGGCGATTGCGGTGTCTTTTCCTCGGGATAGTGCAGCGTGACCTTGCGGCGGAAGAAGTTGCGCAGTGTCACCGACAGCCCGATCAGCAGTTCGGTCAGGAACAGCGTGCGGAACATGGATGCGATGCGTTTCTTCACGGTGTCAATCCGCCCATGGGCCGATCCTGAGCCAGGCCAGCACCGCCTCGACCGCGATCCAGATCAATGTCACCGGAATCAGCACCTTCCAGCCGAGCCGCATGATCTGGTCGTACCGGTAGCGCGGGAATGTTGCGCGCACCCACAGGAACACGAACAGGAAGAAGCAGGTCTTCAGGGCCAACCAGAAGAAACCCGGCTGCGCGATGAACCAGTCTTCCGGCACGTAGCCCTGCAATGGCGACAGCCAGCCGCCGAAGAAGAATACCGGGCACAGCAGCGATACCAGTATCATGTTCGCGTATTCGGGCAGTGCGAACAGCGAGGCGAATGCCGCCCCCGAATACTCGACGTGGAAACCCGCGACGATCTCCGATTCGCCTTCCGCAACGTCGAATGGCGCGCGATTGGTCTCTGCCAGGCCCGACACCAGATAGACGACGAACAGCGGGAACAGCCAGAACCAGTTCCAGCTCAGCACGCCGCCCTGCTGCGCGCGCACGATTTCCCCGAGATTGAGGCTGCCTGCTGCCATCAGCACGCCGACCAGCGCAAAGCCCATGGCGATCTCGTAGGCGACCATCTGCGCAGCGGAGCGCATCGCGCCGAGAAACGCGTACTTGGAATTGCTGGCCCAGCCCGCCAGGATCACGCCGTAGACCCCAAGCGAAGTAAGTGCCAGTACATAGAGCAGTCCGGCATCGATGTCCGCCAGCACGAACTCCGGCGAGAATGGCACGACCGCCCAGGTTGCCAGCGCGGGTACCAGCACGATCAGCGGCGCCAGCAGGAACAGCAGGCGCGACGAGGCGCCCGGCACGATGATCTCCTTGAGCAGCAGCTTGACCACATCGGCGAATGGCTGGGCGAAGCCGCGCAGCATCCTGAGGCCGAAAAATGTCACGCGATTCGGACCGACGCGCAGCTGCATGTAACCGATGACCTTGCGTTCGGCCAGTGTCAACAGCGCGACCGCGATGATGACCGCCAGCATTACCCCGACCACCTGCAGCGTCACGATGATCGCGGCCTGCAGTTCCGGCGTTATCCCACTCCACATTGAGAGCAGCGTATCCAAGCATCAGCCCGCTGCCGCCAGCCCGGCCTGGGTCGCCTGCAGCGGCATCGCGCGCCGCACGATCGCATCCACGCGATATATCGGAAGTTCGCTCGTGGTGCCCCCCGCTCCGATGTCGATCACGCGCCTGCTGCTGAACCGGCCGTCGAATGCGATTTCGCCGATCTGGCGCCTGAGTTCCTCGAGGACCTCGGTTGAGCTCTCGTAGCCGAAACCGTCGAGATCGAGCAGGTTGCCGAGCACCCGCAGGATCTTCCAGCCGGGCCGCGCCTCCCCGACCGGCCGCGCGCAGCCGCGGAATTCCTGCCAGCGGCCTTCGGCATTGACATAGGTCCCTGCGGTCTCCGCGAATGTTCCCATCGGCAGCAGGATCTGCGCGCACTGCATCAGCGATGCGCTCGCATACGGGGTGACCGCGATGAGTTGCGGACAGCTCCGGAGCTGCCGGAGCGCATCACCGACGCCAAGATCGTGTTCCGGCTCGATGCCGCCGAATAGCAGGCAGGCCGCGAGCGGAGTACCGAGCATCTGGCGCACGTGCATGCCGGGCGCGGGATCCGGACGACCGCCCGGCAGCCGGTGCGGCAGCGCGCCCGCAAGTGCTGCGCCTGCGGCATTTCCGCCATCCGGCAGGTAACCGAGGATGGCGCCGGTCAGGTTCGCGAGCGCAGCCGCAGCCATTCGTAAATCAGCGTAGCGCGTGTGGCGCATTGCCACGCCACCCAGCAGGATGGCTGCACGCCCCGCGGCCAGGGTTTCGACGATTTCGCGGTGTGCGTCCGTAGCGGCCCCCGACGCCACCAGTGCCGCGAGCGATTCGGGCGCCGGCCGGCCACTTTGCAGAACCGCGGCCTTCAGCAACCCGCCAAACTCCGCCAGCAGTTCCCCCGCACTGGCGACGATCTGGCGGTTCACCGGGAAATGGCATTGCTGAGGCGTGATCGCGAGCAGGCTGACACGCGTGCCGGCGAGCGCTGCCTTGCGCACCCGGTGAGCCAGCAGCGGCGCTTCCTGGCGGATGTGGCAACCCGCCAGCAGCAGTGCCTTGAGCGATTCGATATCGCGCAATGCAAGACCGAGCCCCGGGTAGGCGGGATCCTGTTCCTGGTCGCCGAAGTCCTGCTGTCGCAGCCTGGTGTCGATATTGTGCGAGCCTATGCCCCGGGCCAGTCGCCCGAGCAGGTACAGCTCCTCGGTCGTCGACCCGGGCGACGCGAGAAAACCGGTCCTGCCGGCATTCCTGCCTGCGGCCGACTTGAGGGCATCGGCGGTCGCCGTCAGCGCTTGGTCCCAGGGCACATCGCGCCAGTCACCTTTCAGGCGCATCATCGGCGAGCGCAACCGGTCAGCGGCGTAGATTCCCTCGTACGAGTACCGGTCGCGATCCGCGATCCAGGTTTCATTGATGTCCTCGTTCTGGCGCGGCACCACGCGCATCAGCCGGCCGCGCAGCACATGACCATAGAGATTCGTGCCGACGGCGTCGTGCGGGGACACCAGCGCGTGCTCGGTCATCTCCCATGAGCGCGCACGGTGGCGGAATGGCTTGGAATTCAAGGCGCCGACCGGACACAAGTCGATCACATTTCCGGAAAGCTCATGATCGACGCCGCGCTCGATCCAGGTGCCGATTTCCATGTCCTCGCCGCGCCCGGTCGCGCCGAGTTCCTGGATGCCGGCGATCTCTGCCGTGAAGCGCACGCAACGCGTGCAGTGAATGCAGCGCGTCATGTCGGTCGAGATCAGCGGCCCCAGATTCTTGTCCTTGACCACGCGCTTGCGCTCGTCGAAGCGGGACGATGCGCTGCCGAAGCCGAGCGCCAGGTCCTGCAGTTCGCATTCGCCGCCCTGGTCGCAGATCGGGCAGTCGAGCGGGTGGTTGATCAGCAGGAATTCCATCGTCGCCTTCTGGGCGGCGATCGCGCGCGGCGAACGCGTGAAGACCTTCATGCCTTCGGCAACCGGCGTCGCGCAGGCGGGCATGGGTTTTGGCGACTTCTCGATTTCGACCAGGCACATGCGGCAGTTGGCCGCGATCGACAGTTTCTCGTGGTAGCAGAAGCGCGGCACGTAGATGCCGGCCAGGTCGGTGACCTGCATGACCATCTGCCCCTTGCAGGCCTGAAGCTTCCGCCCATCGACCTCGATGTTCACCAGGTCGTCGCTCATGCGACGGCTTCCGCGGGCGCGTCGACGATGCTCCGGCCGCCATGCTCGATCATGTACTCGAACTCATGGCGGAAATGGCGCAGGAAACTCTGCACCGGCCAGGCTGCCGCATCTCCAAGCGCACAGATCGTGTGGCCCTCGATCTGATTCGCTACCGCGACCAGCAGGTCCAGGTCCGCATGGCGGCCCTGCCCGGCCAGGATGCGCCGCAGCATCCGGGTCAGCCAGCCAGTGCCTTCGCGACAGGGCGTGCATTGGCCGCAGGATTCCGCCATGTAGAAACGCGAAATCCGCTCCAGTACGCGCACCATGCAGGTGGTCTCGTCCATCACGATGACGCCCGCCGAGCCGACTGCGGAACCGGCCGCGCGCAGCGAGTCGAAATCCATGGTGCAGTCCATGATGAGCGCCGCTGGCAGCACCGGCACCGACGAGCCGCCGGGGATCACGGCCTTCAGCCGGCGGCCTGCGCGCATGCCGCCGCAGATGTCCAGGAGCTCGCGGAACGGGATGCCCATCGCGAGTTCGTAATTGCCCGGCCGGCTGACATGCCCCGATACCGAGAAGATCGCCGTGCCGCCGGAATTGGGGACGCCGAGCTCGGCAAACCACTTCGCAC
>JBAQWM010000315.1:0-3619 GCA_049298915.1 Steroidobacteraceae bacterium
GTCGCGGGACACTCCCAGCAGGCGCGCAGCCTGGGTCACGTTCCATTGAGATGTCTCCAGTGCACGCAGGAGCGCGTTGCGTTCGATCTGCTCCAGACTCATTCCGTCGGCGGCCGCCTCGCCCGGCGGACCTCCTGACGCAGGGCTGCCTGTCGGCAGCCACTCGAGATCAGCTGCTTCCACGATCATGCCGCTCGACATCAACACCGCCTGCTCCATCACGTTGCGCAATTCGCGCACGTTTCCGGGCCAGTGATGCCCGATCAGGGCGCGGCGTGCACCCGGTGACAGCCGCAAGCCGTCCCGTCGGTATCTTTGCGCATGCAGAGCCAGGTAATGCTCGGCCAACAACAGCACGTCGTCTCCACGTGTCCGCAACGGAGGAACGGCCAGGTGCACCATACGAATCCTGAACAGGAGATCCGTGCGGAAACGCCCTTCCCTGACCAAAGACTCCAAATCGCGGTGTGTCGCTGCAACAATCCTGACATTGACGGCCTGATCACGCAGGCCGCCAAGCGGCCGGATGGACCGATCCTCCAGGAGTCGCAGCAGTTTGACCTGCAGCGCCAGATCCATGTCACCAATCTCGTCGAGGAAGAGCGTTCCCCGATCGGCCGTTTCGACCAGTCCCAGCTTGCGCGACTTCGCGTCGGTGAATGCACCGCGTTCATACCCGAAAAGCTCAGACTCGAGCAGCGGTGCAGGAATGGAAGCGCAGTTGATAGCGACGAAGGGCGCGTCGCGCCGAGGTCCTTCGAAATGCAGCGCACGGGCTACCAGTTCCTTGCCGGTGCCTGTTCCACCCGTGATCAAGACCGCCGGCGGGTTGCCATCGCGCAATGTCTCGTCACCGGCTATAACTTTTCGCACCGCAGCGCGCAGGTGTTGCATGGATTCGCACTCGCCAATCAGCTTGTCCAATCCGCTCGTCCGTGCATCGCGCGACATGTAATAGGCAAGGGCTTTCCGTTGTCGTTCCTCCGCCGCGATCTTGTCCAGCTGCAAGCGGAGCTTGGACAATGAAACGGGCTTGGTCAGAAAATCGTAGGCGCCCGCCTTCATCGCGTCGACCGCAAGCTCGACGGAGGCGTGCCCTGTCATCATCACGATTTTAACCCGCGAATCCGTGGCAAGAAACTTGCTTATGGCCTTCAGCCCATTCATTCCGGGCAAATTGAAATCGAGCAGAATGAAGTCAGGCTTGTAAGATTCCAGTGCGCTCAGTGCCTCCTCTGCCGTCCCGGTTGTGTGCACCTCGTAACCACAGCCCGAAAGGAATCCAGCGATGTTTTTCGCGAGCGTGGGCTCGTCCTCGACAACAAGCAGTGCACCGCTCATCGATGCGCCGCCGGCAGGACGAGTTCGACGGTCGCGCCGGATCCGGGCTCGCTTGACAATGCGATGCTTCCGCCCATGCGTTCCACAATCCTCCGCGCCAGAGGCAAACCGACGCCGAGGCCCTGTGACTTGGTCGTGTGAAACGGCTTGAATGCGCGATTGATCTGCTCGCCGGTCATTCCCGTGCCGGTATCCTTGATGCGCAAGAGTACGGCGCCGGACGCGCCTCTTGCGCCGTCCAGCCGCAATTTCCCGCCCCGCGACATCGCCTCGATCGCATTCGCGATCAGGCTGTTGAGGACCTGGCCGAGCAGTATCGGATCGCCCCCCACCGCCGGAAGGCCGGTCTCGAAACCGGCATGGCCCTCGATGCCGCGGCGGCGCATTTCCACCGAGAAGTGGGCGAGGCAACCACGGGCCAATGACTCGAGATCGACTGGATGCGACTCTCCGGTCGGCAGGTGCACGTATGTCAGCAGTTCGCGTAACCAGTGCTCCAGCCTGTCGACCTGACCCATGATGTCGGCGGCAGCCTCGCGAACCACTTCCGGGCTACCGCCTTCCTTCACGATTTCTGCAGATGAGCGGATGACGGCGAGCGGATTTCGCATACCGTGAGCGACCGCTGACCCAAGATCGCCCACTGCGGCAAGCGTCTCGGCTGCGACGATTCGGTCCTGCTGCGTGCGGATCATCCACTGCGCCCGGCGGACCAGGGGAAGCAATGCAAGATACAGCAGCATACCGGCCCCGATTGCGGCAGCCCAAATGAGCCGCACACCCGCGCGGATTGCGTCCCGTAACTGCTGCGGAGCGCGATACAGCTCTATGGCTCCGACGACGTTCAGTCTCGCCTTGTCCCAAACCGGGATATACAACTCAATGAAGTAGTCGTCGCCACTTCGCAGGTTGGCATGCTCGGGCTTGTCGCGGCCCAGTTCATCACCCTCTTCCTGATGAATCTCGAGGCTTCCGCTCAGTGCGGCATCCAGTTCCTCGTTCGTTGCATTGGCGAATGACCGACCAGTCAGCGACCGATCGCTTGACCAGATGATCGCCCGTTCGCGCGAGTACAGATTGGTTCGCAGCACGTCAGGCCAGCCTGAGAGGTGTGCCAGCAAGTCTTCCATGTAGCTGGCGCCATCAGGCAACGAGGATTGGAAATAGGACGATGCTTCCTCTACATCGATGACGCCCTGCACGAACTGCATGGTTAGCTGGCCTTCCCTCTGCAACATGCTTGCCGCGAAAAGCCGCGATAGCAGCAATGCCGCGATAACGGCGAGCAACAGGATCGACACGAATCCTACAGTCGCGAACCACCTGCTCAGGCTGAATGGCGCGGCAATACCGGAATCTTCAGTCACTTTAGCGCGTCGCCCAAAGATTCATGCGCGGCCGTTTGCGAGTTCTTGTGCACGCATCCCGATTCCACGGTCCGTACCCGATCCAACCGTTGCTCAGCGATGCGCAGCGCCCGTCGCAACTTTAGCACCGCACCGGCGCGCGCCGTAATTTCCAACGGTCCTGACGAAGGCGCTGAACGGCCGCAGCGAATCCGATGCCTGGGCCAGTTGACCCGCACGGTGCGCGAAATGCCCCGATTCTCCCCTCGCGCCGAGGATCGCATCATCTTACGGCAGTTCACGACAACTGTCGGTAATTCAGTAACTTAGCTCAAACGCGGCGCAACTGCCTGTCAGTGGCACAGAAGTTGCAGCGTTACTGGCACGTTCCCCCTAGTCGATAAATCCAACTGGAGTACGCCAATGACCCTCAGGAATCTTGCTGCAACAAGCGCAGTCGCGATGCTTGCTCTGTTCTCCGTCGCCGCCAGCGCTGCGGACGTCATCGTCACTTGCGAGAAGCGTTCTAGCCGTTCGCGCGCTTCCGTCGACGGATCCGGTCTTGTTCAGGGATCTTACCGCGCGGTGCTAAAATCGGGCGGCACGGCTGTCCGCTCGGCTTTCGCGCCGGCAATCGGCGACGAAGCCGAGTTCGATTTCGACAGCAAACCCATTGACATTGCCGAAGGCGCGACTCCAATTCCGGCGAACTTCATCGTAGATGGGCGCGTCAAGGGCTATCTCGTCAACGAAAGCGGCCAGCGTGTGACGCCAGTCGTCCTGGCAATTTGCCGCATTCGCAGCTAGCAGCACAGGCCAGAAACAAAAAGAAGCCCCCGATGTTTCCATCGGGGGCTTTTGATTGGATCCTGGCAGTGACCTACTCTCACATGGCCTACGGCCACACTACCATCGGCGCAGAGCGTCTTCAC
>JBAQWM010000316.1:0-2264 GCA_049298915.1 Steroidobacteraceae bacterium
GGCCTGGACTCCTTGTGCCGGGCCGCAGACTACGAACCTGCGACCAGGCACCAATCTGGGCTTCCGCTCAGGGCCTCTGAAGTGCGATCGCCACGTAGTTCGCCGTGAGCGTGAAGCCGCCGGCGTCGTAGGCCCCGTGCGCGTGCATCGCCCGGGCTTTCGCACCGCCATTCAGCTTCTCGGTCAGGCGCGCCACAAACGGAGCCCAGTCGCGGAAGAGCTCCACATGGCCCGGCTCGCCGATCGCGAACAGCCGCCGGCCCGTGGCAGGCGCCACGGTCACAGGCATTGCGAGCGCCGTCAGGTCGATGATCCGGAAACCGATCTTGATGTGGTGGCGCAGGCCAAGCCCCTGGGTTGCCGGGTTCAGCACGAGCCCCGCATCACCCATCGAGCTGAAGGGCGCCGACGTGCCATCCACACCCCAGCCGATGCCGAGTTGTGCACGCACATCGCGCACATCCACCACCGTGCGACCGACGAAGTCCGGCGGCGCGAAGCCAAAGGGCGTCACGAAGCCGAACACGCGGGCCGGGGAGTCGGGCGTCAGTCTGGCGAGATTGAGCACGCCGGTCAGGACTTCATAGTCCTCCGGGTCCGCGTCCATCGCAGCAGAAGTGCCCGTGCCGCTGAAGTCAAAGATCTCAGGACGCCGGCCATCGATCGCGAAGAGATCGAGATTGAGCTGCCCCGGGTTCGCCGAGACCACGCTACCCGAGAGATGCGTGAGCTTCATGCGCACGCGCCCATCGGTCGCATCGAGGGTGAGCGAATCCACGGTGGGTGTCACCGTCACCTGGCCGAAGGCATGGATGCGCTGGCCGACCGAGATCGCGATGGGGCGCAGGAGGTTTCGCCCGCCACCGTCGCGCGTGACGATCGTGTCGGGGCCGATCAGCACGGTGATGTCGCCACGCAGGAACCGGATGCCGCCATCGCGCCGGATCACCGTCCCGCCGCGCACCGTGAGCGTATCGCCCGCGCGCGCGATCACATTGCCGTGCACCACGTCGAAGCGCGGGCTCGGCACGGAATCGCCGGCCACCACGTCGGAAGCCGTAAACGAACGGTCCGAGAGATCCAGCACCCCGAAGGCCGCCGTGCGAGTGCCCGCCGGCTTACCAGCGAGCGCTGCGAGACCGGCGGCGCCTTCATATTCCACGCCATCGATCTCGAAGGCGGTGGTTGAATCCGTCTGCACCGTGAAGCGGCCAAGCCGCGCATCCGGGTGATTGAAAGGGCGGAGGTCAATGACGTAGCTCGAGGCGTTGGTGTCGACCGACACCAGCGGCCCGCGCACGCGCAGCTCCTTGTCCTCCACCGGCTCGATCGTCGCCACGACAAACGGTTGGGCGATCGCGATCGCCGGATTGCTGCCGATGTCCACCTCGTGCGAGGCGGCGAGATCAAAGTCGAGCTGCAGGAGCGCCGGCCGCCCCGGGGCGATCACGACGTGATTGCGGTTATCCAGCATCAGGTCGAGATCGACGACGCCGAGCGCCTGGCCACTGGAATTGACGACCGTCGCCGCCACCGGCGCGCCATTCAACTCGACGCTCACCTCCGCATTCGCGTAGTCGAGCCGGATCGAGGCGCTGACATAAGTGCCATTCGGGATGGTCGCGGCCGTGACGAGCTCCGTCAGGTCCACCAGGTCCGCGAAATCCACGCGCTGGCGCGTGGGCAGGGCCTCGACGACCGAGCCATTTGCCTTGGTCAGCGAAAGCGAAACGACATCCACCTTGTAGCTGAGGAAGTCGCCGTCGGCGTCGGTGAGCCCGACTATTAGGGTGCCGCAGGTTTCGCTCGTGCATGCCTGGGGGACCGGGACCGGCGCGTCGCTACCGCCGCCACCCCCGCCGCATCCGGCGAGAGAGAGCAGGGCGATCAGGATGGGCGCCATCAATAGAGCGCGCAGACGCGCCCAAGCGCTTGTTTCACATAAGATAGTCAGGGCATGGGACAACATGGTTCGCTCCCGGTTTCATGGCGAGTATGGGGAGAGAACGGGTGGGGGTGGGAGCGGTTGACGTCGCAGAAGTGAGACTTTTGGGTATGCCGCGACAGTATTAGTAGCATTGGCCGGGTCCATGACTGGGGAGCAAGAGCAAATGGCCAAGGGAGGGCACCGAAAAGGCGCGGTCAAGGAGGACAGGAACGGCCCACCCGGCTTGGAAGCCAAACTTTGGGCCGCCGCCGACGCGCTCCGCAACAACATGGACGCGGCCGAGTACAAGCACGTCGTTCTCGGGCTGATCTTCCTC
>JBAQWM010000317.1:0-3445 GCA_049298915.1 Steroidobacteraceae bacterium
TGGTTGCGCTGCGTGACCCCGCGCGCGTCCGCAGGCTCGTTGACGAGATACTGCTGCCGCATTTCGACACCGACTACTCGGCACGGCTGGTGCTGGGCAGGCACTGGCGTAATGCGACCCCCGAACAGCGCCAGCGATTCCTCGCAGCGTTCTACCAGTCCATGCTGCGCAACTACGGATCCGCCCTGGCCGAATTCACTGCCGACCGGCTGACGCTGCTGCCGTTTCGGGGGGATCTGGGCAGTGGTCAGGTCACCATCCGGACCGAGGTCAAGCGCAGCGACGGCACTCGCGTGCCGGTCAATTACTCGATGCGCGCGACTCCCGCCGGCTGGAAGGCATGGGACGTCACCATCGAAGGCATCTCCTACGTGCGTAATCTGCGCAATGACGTTGGAGCCGAGGTCGAGCAGCGCGGTCTCGATGCGGTAATCACCCGTCTCGAGGCCGACGTCCAGAGTGGCGATGACAAGCAGGCCGGTTGAGGCGATGGAGCGGCAGTCCCCAATTACGCGACTGGGGCAGGGACAATGGGAACTGTCCGGCGACCTGCTGTTCGACAATGCGGCCCGGTTGCTGGATCAGGGAACGGCGGCGTTCGGCGCTGATCCACTCGTGGAGATGGACTTGTCGCGGGTCGGCCGCGTGGACAGCGCGGGGCTCGCGCTGCTGGTCGAGTGGTCGATTGCAGCCAGGAGCGGCGGACGCGCGGTGACCTACCGCAATATTCCGCCGGTGCTGGGCGCGCTGGCTGGCATCAGCGACCTGGCTCCCTTCATCGAATCGGACTAGGGATCGTCCGGCTCGAATTCGAGCGGCACCTCTTCGGGCACTTCCCCGTCGCGCACCAGGTATTCCCGCCGTTGCAGCCAGGAATTGCGGATGAAGGCGTAGCGGTCGAAGACGCCGTCGAGTGCGGCTTCGGCACTCAGGAACGACGCCCGGCGATCCACCACGCTCAGGACACCGACCGCGACGCGCGTGCCCGTGTCGAGATCAAGCTGGACGCGCAGATCGGTCTGGCTGTCCGCCGCCAGCGCGGGCGCATCGCGCAATGTCGAAGGACCGAGCAGCGGCAGCACCATGTAGGGGCCGGCCGGCACGCCCCAGCGGCCCAGCGTCTGCCCGAAATCCTCATTGTTGCGCGGGATGCCAAAGCTGCTGGCCGGATCCAGCAGACCGCCGATGCCGAGTGTCGAATTGAGGGCGAAGCGCCCGATATCGACAAGCGTGGCCAGCAGCTTCAGCTGCAGCAGGTCATTGACGATCGTGGTCGGATATTCGAGGTGCCCGAGCAGATTGCTGACCCCGGTGCGGACCACGCGCGGCACGTGTTCGCGGTAAGCGGTCGCCACCGGTTTCAGCACCGCACGGTCGATCGCGTCATTGAATCGCTGGGTGCCGCGATTGACCCGTTCCCAGGGGTCGTGCGGAGACGCGGGCGGCGTGGTTGCGCAGCCTGTGAGCGCTATCACCAGCAGGGCGGTCACGAGGCGCGCGCGGTATCCGGGGGTCATGCGGCGTTTCCGTCGGCAGGGTACCGGACGGAATTCTAGCTGGAGCGATGGTCGTCCGGTCGCGGATTTTTCGGCCCCGCTATCTCGCGGGCACGCCGGCCTTTCGGCAGGTAGTCCTGCAATTCGCGGATGCGCGCGTCGAATCGCTCGCGCTGAACGGCGTTGAGCCCGGGCACCGCCTGCGCGAGTCTCAACTGGTCGATCGCGAGCGCCAGGTCGCCGCTGATGACGTGGTATTCGGACATGTAGTAATACGCATCGGCAACGTCTCCCGCTGCATTTGCGGCCAGCGCCGTGAAGCGTGCCTGCTCCGGCGTTGGCGGCACATTGTTGAACAAGTCCAGCAACACGATGTGCGCCCGTTTCGGGTCGCCATCGCGCATCAGGGTCTCGGCATAGCGCATCGTGACCGCGATGCTGCGCGGGAACAGGCCCATCGCCTTTTCCAGCGTGGTCCTGGCCGCGTCGATCCTGTCCGCCGCGAGCAAGGCCTGGCCCAGGGCCGCGTGATACAGCGACACATCCGGCCGGCGGACGAGCATGTCCTGCAGTATTGGTATCGCCAGCGCGGGTGAATCCGATCGAATCAGCGCGAGCGCGCGGCCATACAGATCCCCGTCATTCGACGGCAGGTCTGCGCTCTCGGCATTCCGGTACAAGTCGCGGAACCTGGTTTCCGGCGGCAGCGACTGGACCGCGAGCCGTTCGCGGATCAGCTGGTAGCTGATGCTGTCGTCGCGGCGCGGCCGGTCGATCTTGCTTGCGCGATCGCGCGTTTCGGCGATGCGTTCGGTGGTCACGGGATGGGTTCGCAGCAGCTCCGGGATGCTCCTGCCGGCGCTGCCACTACGCTGCTGCAGGGTCCAGAAAAAATCCGGCATGCCGCCCGGGTCGAATCCTGCAGCCGCCAGGATCCCGACGCCGACGCGGTCCGCTTCCGTCTCATTCGCCCGCGTGAAGTTCAATTGCTGCTGGGCCGCCAGGCCCTGCGAGGCAGCCACGCCGCCCATCACTGCGTCGCCCGGCATGCCGGTCGTTGCGCCAATCAGGATCGCGGCGAGGATGGCCGCCATCGAGACCAGATTTGTCCGTCCTGCATTCTGTACCGAGCGCGCGATATGCCGCTGGGTCACATGCGCGATTTCGTGCGCCAGCACGCCGGCAAGCTCGCTCTCGTTCCGGGTCGCCTTCACGAGGCCGGCATTCACGCCGATGAATCCACCGGGCAGTGCGAATGCATTGATGCCGGAATCCCTGACCGCGAAAAACGTGAATCGATGCGCACCTTCATGCGCATTGCTGGCGAGGCGCATTCCGAGTGTCTGCAGGTACTCGCTGATTTCGGGGTCCTCGACGATCTGTCCGGCGTCCCGCAGGCCGCGCATGATCATCAACCCGATCTTGTATTCGTCGGCGAGCGACAGTGTCGTGCTGGCCGGCGTGCCGATGTCCGGCAGGTCACCGCCCGGCAACTGCGAATCGGCGGCACCGGCGTGGAGCAGCAGCAGCAATGGAAGGATCAGACGGGTGGTGCGCATCGGTTGGTCCCGGGCCATGCGGATTCGACCCGTTTCAGGGGCCATGGTTCGAGTGCGGCGCCGTCACAGCGCTTCGGACGCAAAATCGGCCAGGCGCGAGCGCTCGCCGCGGACCAGTGTCACGTGGCCCGCATGCAGCCAGCCGCGGAATCGGTTGACCACGTAGGTCAATCCCGACGTCGTCTCGGTGAGGTAGGGAGTGTCAATCTGTCCGATATTGCCGAGGCAGACCAGCTTGGTGCCGGGCCCCGCGCGGGTCACGAGGGCCTTCATCTGCTTTGAAGTCAGATTCTGCGCCTCGTCGAGGATCAGGTACCGGTTCAGGAATGTGCGCCCGCGCATGAAATTCAGCGAACGTATCTTGATGCGGTGACGCAGCAGGTCCTGGGT
>JBAQWM010000318.1:0-4568 GCA_049298915.1 Steroidobacteraceae bacterium
GAGTTCGGCGGGGCGATGCGCGAGCCGGTCCGCGAGCCCGACGCGGGCCAGCAGGGTCCGGGCGCTCTCCTCGGCCTGTGCGCGCGGCAGCCGGCGTATCAGCAGCGGCATGGCGACATTCTCGAGCGCGCTGAACTCGGGCAGCAGGTGGTGGAACTGGTAGACGAATCCCATCGCGACATTTCGAAGCCGGCCGCGCTCGACATCGGGCAGTGCGGACATCTCGCGGCCGTCGATCATCACGCGTCCGGCTGTCGGCAGGTCGAGACCGCCCAGGAGCTGCAGCAGGGTGGTCTTGCCGGAGCCCGATGCCCCGACGACCGCGAGCCGCTCGCCGCGCCGGATCGAGGCACTGACGCCACGCAGCACGCGCACGGTCGCGGGACCCTGCCGGAATTCCTTGACCAGGCCATCGCAGGCCAGTACCACGTTGTCATTCATGCCGGTATCTCAGACCTCATGCCGCAGGGCGTCGGCGGGCTGCGTCGCGGCGGCGCGCCACGCTGGATAGAGGGTGGCCGCGACACCCAGCAGGAGCGCGGTCACCGCGATCGCGATCACGTCGCCGGACTGCACATCGGCCGGCAATTCTGAAATGAAATAGACCTGTGGATCCACGAGCGTGGTGCCGAGCAGGCGCTCGAGACCGCCGACCACGGCTGTGATGTTGTGCGCAATCAGCAGGCCGAGCGCAACGCCGGCCCCGGTTCCGGCGATTCCGATCGCGGCGCCCTGCACGATGAATATCGTCAGCACCTCGCGCGGTGTGCCGCCGAGGGTGCGCAGGATCGCAATATCGGTCTGCTTCTCCTTCACGACCATCACCAGCGTCGAGATGATGTTGAATGCGGCAACCGCCATCACCAGCAGCAGCACGATGAACATGATGGACTTCGTCACCTGGATCGAGCGGAAGAAATTGGCGTGGCGGCGGCTCCAGTCGCTGATCAGGTAGCTGCCGCCGAGACTCTCGGCGATCGCGCGGATCTGCCGCCCGGCGCCGCTGCCGTCGCTGAAGGCATAGCGCAGTCCAGTCACCGACTTGCCCAGGCGAAACAGCCGCCGCGCGTCTTCGATATGCAGCAGCGCAAGGCCGCGATCGTATTCGTACATGCCGATATCGATGAGACCCGCCACCGTGAAGCGCTTCATGCGCGGCGCGACGCCGGCTGGCGTCACATTGCCCTGGGCGATCACGAGCAGAACGGTATCGCCGGCGCCGACGGCCAGTTCGGCGGCCAGCAGATGCCCGAGCAGGATCCGGTACGCGCCGGGCTCCAGCTGTTCCAGCCCGCCGCCGCTGAGGTGCAGGTGCAGCGATGATACCGCGCGCTCCTCTGCAGGCTCCACGGCGTGCAGCTGGACGCCCGCCGAGCGGTCCCTGGCCACCAGCATTCCGCGGCCCTCGACAAATGGCGCGATCGCGATTACGCCGGGCCAGTCGGCGGTGCGGCGGCGGAGTTCCCCCCAGTCATCCAGCCTGCCTTCGACGCCCTCCAGCGTCGCATGCGAGACCACGCCGAGGATCCGGGTCTGGAGATCGCGTTCGAACCCGTTCATGACCGACAGCACGGCTATCAGCACCGCAACACCCAGGGCGATGCCGGCCATCGAGATGCCGGAAATGAATCCCACGAACCGATTTTCGCGGCGGGCCCGCAGGTAGCGGGCGCCGATCCACCAGGCATAAGTGGCCGGGCCGCGTGACCGTTCACTCATATCGGAGCGCCTCTGCCGGCTGGGTCGCGGCAGCCTTGCGGGCCGGGTAGATCGTCGACACCAGGGTCAGGAACAGTGCCGCGCCGGCGACCAGCGCGACATCGGCGGCCCGCAGTTCCGATGGAATACGCGTGATGTAGTAGACCTCGGCATCGAATATCTGGAAGCCGAACAGCTGTTCGAGCACCGGCGTGTTGTCGCCGGCGTAAAGCGCCAGCAGCACCCCGAGTCCGACACCGGCAAGGGTGCCGATCCACCCGATCACGGTACCCTGCACGACGAAGGTGCCGATGACGCCGGCCCGCGAAAGCCCCATCGTGCGGAGAATCGCAATGTCGCTGCGCTTCTCCGCGACCACCATGACCAGACTGGCGACGATATTGAATGCGGCGACCGAAACGATCAGCAGCAGGATGACCGTCATCATCGTCTTTTCCAGGCGGATGGCACGGAAATAGGCAGCGTGCTCGATGGTCCAGTCGCGTGCCGGCCCCATGCCGAGCGCCTGTGCGACGGCGGGCGCGAGTCGCGGCGCATCGAACGGATCCGCAAAAAACAGCTGCACGCCGGCTGGTGCCGAAGGGCCAGCCAGTCGCGCGACGTCTTCGATGGCGGCGAAGCCCATCACCGCGTCGTGATCCGCAAGTCCGATCTCGAACAGGCCGGCCACCCGGAAGGCGCCGATGCGCGGGCTGAGGCTGCCGTCCGCGTCCAGGCGCGGCAACAGCACCGTCACCGTGTCGCCGATATCCAGCTGCAGCTGGATCGCAAGCGCGCGTCCGAGCGCGATATGGCCGCTGCCGGCCGTGAGCGCATCGAGCGAGCCTTCCGCCATCGCGGTGCGCAGCACGGCGTCTGCCCGGTAATCGCGGGCGGCGATGCCCCGCAGCGTGATGCCAGCGAGCAGTGGCCCGTCGGATATCAGGCCCTGCACTTCGATGAATGGCAGTGCATCGGTGGTGCCGGGTTGCTGCCGCGCGCGAATCGCGAGCCCGTCGAGGGCCTGCACATCACCGCGCGACGGCAGGATCGCATGCGCGGACAGTGCCAGCAGCCGGCTGCGCAACTCGCCCTCGAAACCGTTCATGACCGACAGGATCGTGATCAATGCGGCGACGCCGAGGCAGACCCCCAGCAGTGAGACCCAGCTGATGAAGGAAACGAAATACTGGTGCTTGCGGGCGCGTACGTAGCGCAGCCCAAGCCCCACTGGCAGGGGTGTCAGCATCGTGTCTTATTGGCCAATTTCGGGATGCCGATCAAGGATTTATCTCCACAATCTCGTCACATTTCCAGCCGGTGCTACACTGCCCGGCGGAGGTATGCGATGACTATCGTACGCACATTGCTGCTGCTCGCGCTGTCTGCATCGGCTCCCGCCGGGGCCGAAACGCTCAGTATGCAGAGCGATGGGCCCGCGGCCGCTGGCGAACGCCCGCAGCGGGGCAGCACGATGTCGGCGGTACAAAGCCGCTTTGGCGAGCCGGTCATGCGCCACGCGACCGTTGGCGAGCCCCCGATCACGCGCTGGGACTATGCCCGGTTTGCCGTGTATTTCGAGCATGACCGCGTCCTGCACGCCGTGATCGTGAAATAGCGGCCGATCCGGCCGGACTTGCGACCAGCGCCGACGCGCGTATCCTGCGTTCCCTGACCCCGCCGGGCACGCCCCGGAACGGGGTGTTCTGTCTGCGGGGACTTGCGTGATCGATTGCGACCACAGGACGGCGCTGCCGACTGCAGCCGGAGTCAGCCGCTGGGGCGAACTCTATGGCAGCAGTCTGGCCTGGGTCCTCTCCGAGGTGTCGCTGGCATGCGGACCCATGCTCGTGGTCACCCCGAGCGGCCGCGAAGCGGACCAGATGCTGGCGGAGCTTGCATTCTTCGCCGGCAAGGGCCAGACACTCCTGTCGCTCCCCGATCGCGAAATCCTGCCGTACGACCCGTTCTCGCCGCACCCGGACATCGTTTCCCAGCGTCTGCGCACCCTCGCCGCCCTGCCGGGACTCGAGCGCGGCCTGATCGTCACGACCAGGGCGGCGCTGCTCGACCGGCTTCCGCCGCGCCAGTTCATCGATGCGCATGTATTCGAGCTCCGGACCGGGCAGAGAATCGATCTGGGCCGGCTGCGCGCGCGCCTCGCGGGCGCCGGATATTCGCATGTGACACAGGTGCTGAGTCCCGGCGAATTTGCCGTGCGCGGCTCGGTTCTCGACGTCTATGCGGCAGGCGCGGCCGAACCATTCCGCCTCGACCTGTTCGACGACCAGATCGAAAGCATCCGCAGCTTCGATGCAGCCGACCAGCGCTCGGCACAGCGGCTCGACAAAGTGCGGCTGCTGCCGGCGCGCGAATTCCCTTCGACGCCGGAAGCGGTTGCCGGTTTCCGCGGTCGCTGGCGCGAGCGCTTTGCAGGCGACCCGCAGGCTAGCGCAGTCTATCGCGCGGTTTCGCAGGGGCTGGCCCCCGCCGGTATCGAGGCCTGGTTGCCGCTGTTCTTCGACAGCACCGAAACCGTGGCCGCGTACCTGCCGCCCGCGACGGTGATCGTCGATACCGCCGACCTCGAGCATGGGCTGCCGCTGGCCTCGGCCGAGGTGCTCGAGCGCTACGAGCAGAGAAGGCACGACCGCGAGCGGCCCATCCTGCCGCCGGCGGAGGCCTTTGCCCCGGCCGAAGCGCTCGCGGCAGCGTTCGCAAAACACGCCCGCATCATCGTGACCGGGGTCAAGGCCGAGCCACTCGCCACCGCCCTGCCAATCCGCAACTTCGGCACGGAACCGCCGCCTGAACTGCGCGCTGATGCGCGCGCCCTGGTACCGCTGGCTGCGCTCGCCGCATTCCAGGCC
>JBAQWM010000319.1:0-1955 GCA_049298915.1 Steroidobacteraceae bacterium
GTCAAGACCTTCATCGACGCCGGCTAAAGCCGGGCGCAGATGCTGGACCTGTTCCTCGGGGTATCCATGAAGACGCCGTCGAACTACACGAACAACATCCTCAGAACGCCTCTGAACAAGGAATTCGGGGGCGATCGCCGGACCATGGAAAAGAAAGCTGCCTGCAGCTTCGGCCTAGTACCGGAGTGACTGCGGAACACGGGCGCCCCGGCGCTGACCAGATACGGCCCGGCGATCGGCGCCGCCCTAGACCGCGCTGGTCAGCAGCGACAGCAGCTCTTCCTGCGCTGCGCGGCGCCTGCCGCGCTTCGGTTTCAGGCGCTTGAACACGCCATGTCCATCCATGACCCACGCCTGGCAGTTGTCCTCCAAGTAGGGCTGCAGTCCTTCGCGGATGACGCGTTGCCTGAGCCGCGGATCCAGTATCGGAAAACACAGCTCGATGCGCCGGAAGAAGTTGCGGTCCATCCAGTCGGCACTCGAAAGATAGACGTTGTCCTGACCGTCGTTGCGGAAGTAGAACACGCGCGTGTGTTCCAGGAAGCGGCCGACGATCGATCGCACCGTGATATTTTCGGACAGAGCTGGAACACCCGGCTTGAGCGCACAGATCGCGCGCACGATCAGGTCGATCTTCACGCCTGCACGCGACGCCGAATACAGTGCCTCGATGATCCCCGGTTCCAGCAGCGCGTTCATCTTGGCGATGATGCGTGCCGGCCGACCCTCTTCCGCTATGCGTGCCTCGTTCCTGATCGCCTCGACGATGCGCTTGTGCAGCGTGAACGGCGATTGCCACACGTGCCTGAGCCTGCTGGCGCGCCCGAGGCCTGTCAGCTGCTTGAAGACCTCATTGACGTCGCGGCAGATTTCCTCGTTTGCCGTCAGCAGGCCGAAATCCGTATACTGCCGCGCAGTTACGGAATGGTAATTGCCGGTGCCGAGATGCGCGTAGCGCTTCAGCACCGTGCCGTCGGGCCCGCTCTGGCGGCGGACAATCAGCGCCATCTTCGCGTGCGTCTTGTGCGCGACGACGCCGTAGACCACATGTGCGCCGGCCTCCTCGAGTCGCGCTGCCCAGCCGAGATTGGCCTCCTCGTCGAAGCGGGCCATCAGTTCGACAATGGCGGTGACTTCCTTGCCGGCGCGCGCAGCGTCGATCAATACCTGCATCAACTCGGAATCCGCCCCGGTCCGGTAGACAGTCTGCTTGATTGCGACAACCCGTGGATCCACGGCGCTTGCGCGGATGAAGTCGAGCACCGGCGTGAATGACTGGAATGGATGGTGCAGCACGAGGTCCTGGCGGGAAATCGTCTCGAAAAGATCCTGGTCCCCCATTTCGAGCGCCGCGGGCACCGCCGGCACGAACGGTGGGTACTTCAAGTCCGGGCGGTCGATCTGCGAGAACACCTCGCGCAGGCGGTACAGATTCACCGGCCCTTTGACGCGATACAGGTCCTGCTCTTCGAGCGCGAACTGCTGGAGCAGGAACTCGACCATCGGCGGCGAACACTGGTCCACTACTTCCAGCCGCACGGCATCGCCGAAATGCCGTTGCAGGAGTTCGCCCTGCAGCGCGATGCGCAGGTTCTTGATTTCCTCCTCGTCCACGAACAGGTCCGAGTTGCGCGTGACCCGGAACTGGTAGCAGCCCCTGATGGTCATGCCGGCAAACAGTTCCTCGACGTGCGCGTGCAGCACCGAGGTCAGGAACACGAAGGAGTTCTCGCCCTGTGCGATCGAGGGCGGCAACCGGATCGCGCGCGGCAGGATGCGCGGCGCCTGCACGATCGCGACCCGTGAGCCGCGCCCGAAGGCGTCGCGGCCCTCGAGCTCGACGATGAAATTGAGGCTCTTGTTGAACACGCGCGGGAACGGGTGCGCCGGGTCGAGCCCGAGCGGCGTCAGCACCGGCAGCACCTCGCGTGCGAAATAGTCGTGCACCCAGGCGC
>JBAQWM010000320.1:0-3026 GCA_049298915.1 Steroidobacteraceae bacterium
AACATGCGGCGCACCGCTTCCATGCCGTCCGGCGCGTGATCCTGCTGGGTGAAGCCGATACTGGCGCGATTCATGTCGGCGGCGCCGGCATTGGTCGTCATGACGATGATCACATGGCGGAAATCCGCCTTGCGGCCATTGTTGTCGGTCAATGTGCCGTGATCCATGACCTGCAGCAGCAGATTGAACACGTCCGGGTGCGCCTTCTCGATCTCGTCCATCAGCAGCACGCTGTGCGGATGCTTGGAGATCGCCTCGGTCAGCAGCCCGCCCTGGTCGAAGCCGACATAGCCGGGGGGTGCGCCGATCAGGCGCGAAACCGTGTGACGCTCCATGTACTCGGACATGTCGAAGCGCACGAATTCGACGCCGAGCGCGATGGCGAGCTGGCGGGTGACCTCGGTCTTGCCGACACCGGTGGGCCCGGCGAGCAGGAAGCTGCCGACCGGCCGCAGATCGTTGCCGAGCCCGGCCCGCGCCATCTTGATGGCGGCAGCGAGCGCATCGATCGCCGGATCCTGTCCGAAGATCACGAGCTTGAGATTGCGCTGGAGATTCTGCAACACCTCGCGATCCGACATGGAAACGTGCTTGGGCGGGATCCGCGCGATCCGCGCCACGACGGCTTCGATGTGTGCGACATTCACCGTTGTCTCGCGTTCGGCCGCCGGTTTCAGCCGCAGCGAGGCGCCCGCTTCATCGACGACATCGATCGCCTTGTCCGGCAGGTGCCGGTCATTGATGTGGCGCGCCGCGAGCTGCGCCGCCGCGGTCAGCGCCTCGTCCGAATAGCTGACCCCATGATGCTCCTCGAATCGCGTCCGCAGGCCGCGCAGGATCTCGATCGTCTCCGCGACACTCGGCTCGATGACGTCGATCTTCTGGAAGCGCCGCGCGAGTGCGTGATCCTTCTCGAAGATGCCGCGGTATTCCTGGTAGGTGGTCGAGCCGATGCAGCGCAGCTCGCCATTCGCGAGCACCGGCTTGATCAGGTTGGAGGCATCCATGACGCCGCCGGAAGCGGCGCCGGCGCCGATCACGGTATGGATCTCGTCGATGAAGAGGATCGCGCCGGGCCGCTTCTTCAGCTCGGCGACGACGCCTTTCAGGCGCTTTTCAAAATCGCCCCGGTATTTCGTACCCGCGATCAATGCCCCGAGATCGAGCGCGTAGATCGTGCAGTCGGCGAGCACCTCGGGAACCTTGCCTTCGACCACCAGGCGCGCGAGGCCCTCGGCGATCGCGGTCTTGCCGACCCCGGCCTCGCCCACGTAGAGCGGATTGTTCTTGCGCCGGCGGCACAGGATCTCGATGGTCCGCTGTACCTCGAGCTGGCGGCCGATCAGCGGGTCGACGCGCCCGGCCCTGGCCTGCGCATTCAGGTCGGTCGTGAATTTCTCGAGCGCAGCCGCGCCGCCGTCTTCGCCGGCCTCGCGTTCCGGAGCGCCACCCTCCTCGCGCGCGGGCTCGCGACCGTCGCTGCTGGACGGCAGTCCATGCGAAATGTAGTTGACGACGTCAAGCCGGGCGACGTCCTGCAGCGACAGCAGGTAGGCCGCGTGGGACTGCTTTTCGCTGAACACCGCAACCAAAACGTTTGCCACCGTCACTTCCTTCTTGCCGCTCGACTGCACGTGGAAAACCGCGCGCTGCAGCACGCGCTGGAAACCGAGCGTCGGCTGCACTTCCCGTTCGTCGTCGCTGGCAAGTGTCGGGGTGGTCTCGTCGATGAACTTCTGCAGATCGGCCTGCAGCCGTGACAGGTCGGCGCCGCATGCCTTCAGTATTTCGCGCACGCGCGGCGCGCCCAGGACGGCGAGCAGCAGATGCTCCACGGTCATGTATTCGTGGCGGGCGTCGCGCGCTTTCTGGAATGCCTCATTCAGGCAATATTCGAGTTCGCTCGAAAGCACTCAGGTCTCCTCCATCGTGCACAGCAACGGGTGCTGGTGCTGCCGAGAGTACGTCATTACCTGCGCCACCTTGGTCTCGGCTATCTCAAAAGTGAACACACCGCACACACCTTTGCCCCGGGTATGGACCTCGAGCATGATGCGCGTCGCACGCATGCGATCCAGCGCAAAGATCCGTTCCAGCACGTCGACGACGAATTCCATCGGCGTGTAATCGTCATTCAGCAGCAGCACCTGGTAGAGCGGCGGCTTCTTGACCTGCGGTTGCGCCTCCTCGACTGCGAGGCTGTGGCCACCCGGTCCGATCCCGCGCTCCTCGTCGCCACCCACCTGTGTCGCCACTCCGTACCGTTGTTTCATTTATAGGGGCCCGCGGCCACCCGCACAAGAGAACCGCGTCGCGCCTGTGCAAGCGGACGGCGGTGTGCAACGGGCATGAGTAGTGTCGCACAAGTGCCCGCGGCGCCTTGATTTCCGGGAATTTCCCGCCTTGTGGCCCTGCCGCGGCAACCCGTATCATGGCCCGGTTTCCCGGTTGGACCTGGGGTCCCGCCAGGCCGGATACTTCTGGACGGGCCAGCATGCAGCTAGTCGACAGGATCGTCGCTCCATTCCGCGGCGCCGAGAGCGCGCTGTCGCGGCGCGCGGTGGCGGCGGCGCCAGTGGTTCTCACGGTGGTTCTGGTCATCGTGCTGGCCGCCCAGCTCGCGGACCTGCTGTGGCGCTTGATGGCTTCCCCGGGTGCCGAGGAGGTCATGGCGCCGTTGGTGCCGGGGGCGGCGCCACCAGCCGTCGATCTCGGGAGTATCGTCAATGCGCATCTGTTCGGGGTTGCCAGCCTGTCGGGCAATCCGGGTTCGGCGCCGGCGACCAGCGCAAATCTGTCGCTGGCCGGCACGCTGGCCGGAATGAAACCTGCACCGGGCTGGGCAATCATCGGCGCGAGCGCGCAGCCGGCGCGCGTCTACGCCACTGGGGCGACCCTTCCCGGCGGCACAAGACTTCTGGAAGTCTATCCGGATCGCGTGATTCTCGAACGCAATGGGGCGCGCGAGTCGCTGATGCTGCCGCGCCTGTCCGGCGGCGCTGCCACATCGACGCCTGCCGCGTACC
>JBAQWM010000321.1:0-3128 GCA_049298915.1 Steroidobacteraceae bacterium
CGCATAAACTGGAGACGCGACTGCTGTCCAACCGCGAGCTGGATGCAGTGCTGAAATCCGACGGCAGAATCTGGGCGGGGGCGCTCTATACGAAGAGCGACGCTCGCGCGGAGCCCAACCGTGCTGCCCCGGCAATTGCGCGCGGCGCGCGCCGGGCCGGCGCCTTCATCATCAGCCAATGCGCGGTGCGCGGCATCGAGCGCGCTGCGGGCCGCGTGCAGGGAGTCGTCACGGAACACGGAATCGTCGCCGCGCCCGTGGTCGTATGCGCCGGTGGCGCCTGGACCCGGATGTTCTGCGGTTCGATCGGGATCACGGTGCCGCAGCTCAGGGTTCAGGGCACGGTCGCCCGGACCGCCCCAGCGCCGCCACTGCTGGAGGGTGAAGCCTGGTGTCCGGAGGTAGCGATCCGGCGGCGCGCCGATGGCGGGTACACGGTCGCGCTCGGCAGATTGACCACTCATTCGCTGACGCCAGCGACATTCCGATTCGCTTCCAAGTTCTTTCCCGCGTTCCTGCAGGGACGCAAATCGCTGCGCCTGCGTTTCGGGCGCGAATTCTTCCAGGCGCTGATCGAACCGGCGCACTGGAGGCTCGACGCGCCCTCCCCGTTCGAGCGCGAAAGAGTGCTGAATCCGGCGCCGGACCTGCGCCTCGTCAAGCAGATGGAACTGGCGCTGAAGAAATGGTTCCCCGGAATCGGCGATGCACCCTTCGTTGAATCCTGGGGGGGGATGATCGAGACTTCGCCCGATGTGCTGCCGATCATTTCGCGGGTCGCGGGACTCGAAGGATTCATCGTCGCAACGGGCTTCAGCGGGCACGGATTCGGGATCGGCCCCGGGGCCGGCAAGCTGATTGCCGATATCGTGCGTGACGCGGCAGATCCGGCCGAATTGCAGGCATTTCGCCTCAGCCGCTTTTTCGACGGTTCGCCGATTCGTCCGGGCCCCGGCATATGAGCTTTGACACCGTGTCTGCAAGCGAGCTGAAGCCGGCGCTGGAATCGCGCGGCTTCCGCGGCGGTTTCTACGCACCGATGGAAGGCCCCAGTCTCGACATACAGCATTATTTCGAGAAGCAGCTCGGCAACCTTTCGCGTGTGGGCTGAAGCGCCGGGCAATGCAACTGACACGCAAGCGCTACGACGTCGTCGTGATCGGCGGCGGCCACACGAGCGTGAACGACCGATGAAAATGCTGCCTGCGATGCCGGTGCGGTTCCGCATCCTGGCGGTCTTGATCGCGCTCAGCTTCGTCAATTACCTTCTGCGCAACAATATTTCGGTCGCGATTCCGAGCATCCGCGGGGAATTCAGCTTCAGCGGCGAAGAAATCGGCTGGATCCTCGGCAGTTTCAACATCAGCTACGCGCTGTTCCAGATTCCGGGCGGGATTTTCGGCGAGATTTACGGCCCACGCCGGGCCATGGCGATCATCGCCGTGACCTGGGGCGTGCTCACATTCCTGACCGGGTTCGCGCCCTCCCTGATGGCGGCATCGGCGACCGGCGCGATGGTTTCGCTGATCGCGGTCCGGTTCCTGATGGGCCTCGCAAATGCGCCGATTTTTCCGATCATGGTAGGCACGATCGCCCGCTGGTTTCCACCCGGCGGCTGGGCGCTGCCGAATTCACTGTCCAGCATGGGTCTCACCCTGGGCCAGGCTTCGCTCGGGCCGATCGTGACACTCCTGATCATCCAGTTCGGCTGGCGGGAATCCTTCTATGTACTCGCGCCGGCCGGATTCCTGATTGGCGCGTGGTGGTACCGGTATGGCCGCGACCGGCCGGCCGAGCACCGGTCCATTACGCAGCAGGAGATCGAGCTCATCGATCGCGATCGCGACCCCGCCCTGACGCAGGCCGGCGACACCGGCAACTGGCGCGAGGTCCTCGGGCGGCGCGACGTGCTGCTGCTCGCCGCCAGCTATTTCTGCATGAACTATGTGTTCTACATGTTCGCGCAATGGCTATTCACTTACCTGGTCGAGGAACGGAAGTTTTCGCTGCTGGAGAGCGGATTTCTCTATGCGCTGCCATTCGTGACCGGTGCCGGTCTTGCCGTCGCCGGTGGGCTGAGCTGTGATTTCCTCTGCCGGCGCATCGGTCCGCGCTGGGGTTGCCGGATTCCGGCGATGACCGGCCTGGTGCTGGTGGCCGGTTTCCTGCTGGCTGGCGTGCACGCGCTGAACCCCTACATGGCGGTCGGACTGCTCTCGCTGTGTTTCGGATTTACGCAGTTCACCGAGGGCGCGTTCGGGGCCGCCTGCAGCTACACCGGCGGACCGCATGCTGCGACGGCATACGGCGTCACGAATACCGGCGGCAATGCCGCCGGCTTCCTGGCGCCAGTCGTCGGCATCATGCTCGATCGCTTCGGCTGGTTGCCGACGCTGGCAAGCGGCTCGCTGTTTGCGATCGTGGGTGCGGCACTGTGGCTCTTCATCGACGTGGAGCGCCGGCTGCGGCATCCTCCTCGATGAATTACGGGCGCGTAACTTGACATAATGCGGGATGCGCCGCAGCCATGAACTTCGCCCTGGCTCTTGCGCGTGATTTTGATCGGACTAGGATGAAGCGGCGCGCACGGCGCGCGGCAGCAGACTGAAGAGCATAACAATAATGAAGCCCCTGCATGTACTCGCAGCATTGCTGTTTCTGGCGCTCGCTATTGGATTGATCGGCGTCGTCGTTACCAATAGCGACAGAACCCTGGCCAAGTCCAGCGATGACGGCGCAGTGGCGGCGCAGGCCGGTGTGCAGGCTGGACTCAGCCTGGACGGCGATCGTCCCTGTCCCGACGAAATCCAGCTGCGAAGAATCATTCGGGAAGAACTTGCCGCAATGCCGGCAGCAATGCTTGCCCGGCAGTCTTCGCAGGACACCAGTGTCGCATCCAGATCGCCGACCGAAGGCGCTGGCTTCAAACAGTCGGAATTCGTGGATCGGCAGATCGACGATTACATCCGTGCAGGAACCATCACCGAGTCGGAAATGGCCGCGCTTCAGGGCGAGATTGCCAGACTCGATGAAGCAGGCCGCCGTCAGGCGCTTGGAAAGCTCGTACGGGCCATCAATTCCGGGTTACTCGAGGGCCGTCTCTGACGATCCGCACTTTGAAGAACATC
>JBAQWM010000322.1:0-2430 GCA_049298915.1 Steroidobacteraceae bacterium
GTCTCCATGTAGTACTCGATGCCGACGATCGCGTCGGCCAGCCGGTCGATGTACTCCCCGCCGCGCGGCCTGGCGCCGGGACCCACGATGGCCGCCACGTGCCCGCTGATGCGCCGCATCGCCTCCATCGCGCGATGACGCCCGAGCAACAGCAGGCCCGCCGTGATGCCGCGTGCCAGCGCAGGCGCGGCGTCGGCGCTGACCGGGTCGGCAACCGGGTCGAGCGACTGGCCCACCAGTTCCTTGATGCGCGCCAGATTCAGGATGCATTCGCGCAGCACGGCCTCCGCCACCTGGCGGAACTCGGGATCGGTTTCGGCGCCGGGTGCGGGCGCGCCCGGCGGCATGATGAGGCGCACCAGCGCGTCATCGAGATTGTCTTCCAGCGCGATCAGTGTCGCGGCGATGTCGATCAGCTTGTCCTGTTCGGCCGGCGCGCGACGGACGATCATGTCCGCCAGGCGTGCAGTCTCGCCCTGCACCAGCTCGCGCATCGAACCCAGACCGAGTACGGCGAGCGTGTCGCCGATCTTCTTCAGCATCTCGACCTGTGGCGCCAGTTCCTCCGGCGGACCGCTTTTCCGCGTGTACAGATCGAGCGCGTCCTTGACGCGACCGAGGTCTTCCTTGATGGCGGCTGCAACCGTCCGCATCAGACGTACCGAAGGCGCCGACAGCGATTCACGCTCCTGTTCGACCGATTCGTCGACCGGCAGCAGTTCATCCAGGCGGAATGAAGCGCGCACTGCGTCGATGCGATCGCCGCGGGTCTCGGCGCGTGCGACATAGAACAGCAGGTTGTTGAGCAGCTCGATCGGCGGGCGCTCGGCGTAAGCGGGTTCGCCAAGATCGTAAAGACGCCGCAGCTCGCGATCGACCTGGCCCAGCAGTCGCTTGATGGTCACGCCGGCCTGCAGGCCACCGGCACGCAGGGCGTCGATCAGCGCGCCGGTCACCCACCAGAGCTGGAACACCGCCACCGTCGTCGCCGCCGTCTCGAGCCGCGCGGCGACCTCCGACAGCGATCCGAGCCCGGACTCGGCGCCCTCGCCGCGGATCAGCGCCAGCAGCCCGGCCTGGAACTTCGCGCGCAAGCGGCGCGCCCATTGCGCCGCGGAGACCCTTGGCTCGCCGGCCTGCGGCTGGTGGCCCGTCGGCGCCCGTTCCGAACTCAGATTCAGCGACAGCAGCGTGCCTTCCGACAGCAGTGGCGCGCCACGCACCGCCCGCAAGTCATTCAATAGCGGCAGCAGCACCAGCGCCAGGTCGCGTCCGCCGCCCAGCACCCGCTCGAGGTAGGTGGGGAGCTGGACGCATGAGCGCATCAGCGCATCCAGCCCATCCGCAAACTGCCGCGCATCGGTCGTGGTTTCGGCGAGCCAGTGCGCGGTGTGTTCCATTTCCTCGGCAAGGAGCGCCGCGCCGTAGACTTCGACCACGCGCAGTACGCCGCGGGCCCCGTGCATCAGTCCGGCGGCCCGGGCGATTGGCGACTTGTCGGCCGGCGTTTCGGCGGCGGCTTCGAGCGCGATGCGGACCTCGTTCAGGGTCGCCGCGAGCTCTCGCGCGACCAGATGAAGGGCCTGTTCACTGACCGATGGGTAGTCGGCCACGCCCTGTCAGCCTCCCACGCTCGCGATGCGCCTCGACTTCCTGCCGCCGGGTTCCGGTTTGGCGGCCGCAGCGGCACGCTGCGTCGCTGCCGGCAGTTCCTGCGGCAACCGGAAACCTGCCGCCGACTTTCGAAGTTGTGCAGAGAGCTCGGCGAGGCGGCCGATCGCGGTTGAGGTCGCGCTCGTGTTGTCGGCCGTCTGCTTGCTGATTTCGCGCAGTACGTGCATGGTCCGCGAGATATGCGAAGAGGTCGCGGCCTGCTGGCGGGCGCTCGCGGAAATATTCTGCACCAGCTGCGCGATCTGGTTGGAAACGTCCTCGATTTCGCCGAGCGCAGCGCCGGCATTCTCCGCGAGCAGCGCCCCGCCGACGACATCGGTCGTCGTGCGTTCCATCGAGACCACGGCTTCGTTGGTATCGGTCTGGATGGTGCGGACCAGCACTTCGATCTGGCGGGTAGCGTGCCCGGCGCGCTCGGCCAGCCGCTGCACTTCGTCGGCCACTACCGCGAAGCCGCGACCCGATTCGCCGGCCATCGAGGCCTGGATCGACGCGTTCAGCGCCAGGATGTTGGTCTGCTCCGCGATGTCATTGATCAACTCGACGATGTTGCCGATCTCCTGCGAGCTCTCGCCGAGGCGCTTGATGCGCTTGGACGTATCCTGGATGTTCTCGCGGATCGCATTCATGCCGTCGATCGTGCGGCGTACGGCGTCGCCGCCCTTGTGTGCGACGTCCACGGCATGGCGGGCGACATCGGAGGAACGCTCGGCATTGCCGGAAACTTCCTCGATCGACGTCGCCATCGCGCTGACT
>JBAQWM010000323.1:0-3322 GCA_049298915.1 Steroidobacteraceae bacterium
GCGCTGCTGCAACCGGGCAACGAGGCGGCGCTGCGCGAATTCATGACGCGCACGCAGCTCGTCGATCTGCTCGAGCGCTATCCGGTCGACTGGGATGCCGCGACGCTCGCCGGGGCGCTGCGGCCGCTGGTGCCGCGGCTGTATTCGATCGCATCCAGCAGCCAGGAGGTCGGGGACGAGGTGCACCTGACCGTCGCGCGTCTCGATTCCGGTGGCGACGGGACGGCGCGCCCGGGCGCCGCCTCGCATTTCCTCGCGACGCGCGCCGATGCCGCCCGCGTGCCGGTCTACGTCGCAGCAAACCCACGCTTCCGCCTGCCGGCCGATCGCGCACGCGATGTGATCATGATCGGGTCCGGCACCGGCGTGGCGCCATTTCGCGGCTTCCTGCAGGAGCGCGCGGCCACCGGCGCCAGCGGGCGCAACTGGCTCATCTTCGGCGCACGGCACTTCGCGCGCGATTTTCTGTACCAGATCGAGTGGCAGCGGGCGCTCAAGCGCGGCGTGCTAACGCGCATCGATCTCGCGTTCTCGCGCGACGGTGCACAGCGCGTCTACGTGCAGCAGCGCATTGCCGCGGCCGGCCGCGATTTCTACGACTGGATCGAGTCCGGCGCGTCCATCTACGTGTGCGGCGACGCGCTCGGCATGGCGCCGGACGTTCATGCCGCAATCGCCTCGGTACTGGAGCGCCATGGCGGCCTGTCGCCGGCAGCGGCGCGCGAGCGACTGGACCGGATGGGCGCCGACGGCCGCTACCTGCGGGACGTCTACTGATGGCCGACAAAGCCGTATCGCCGGTGGAGAAGATCAAGGCCGCTAGCCGCATGCTGCGCGGCACCATCGCCGGCAGCCTCGAGGATCCGGTCACCGGCGCGCTGCACGAGGACGACCAGCAGCTGATCAAGTTCCACGGCACCTATCAGCAGGATGACCGCGATGTCCGCGAGGAGCGCCGCCTCGCGAAGCTCGAACCGGCCTACAGCTTCATGATTCGCACGCGGCTGCCGGGCGGCGTCTGCACGCCGGCGCAGTGGCTCGCGCTCGACCGCCTCGCCGGCCGTTACGGCAACGGCAGCCTGCGCCTGACTTCGCGCCAGGCCTTCCAGCTGCACGGGGTCATCAAGCGCGAGTTGAAGGAGACGATCGCGGCGATGAATGCGGCGCTCGTCGACACGATCGCCGCCTGCGGCGACGTCAATCGCAACGTGCTCGCGAGCCCGAATCCGGTCGAATCCGCGCTGCACGCGGAAGTGCAGCGCTGGGCGGTGCGGCTCTCCGAGCGGCTGCTGCCGCAGAGTCGCGCCTACCACGAGATCTGGCTCGACGGCGCGAAGGTCGCGGGCGGCGAGGAGGTCGAACCGATCTACGGCGCGACCTACCTGCCGCGCAAGTTCAAGGCGGCGATCGCCGTGCCGCCCGTCAACGATGTCGACGTGTTCGCACACGATCTGGGCTTCATCGCCATCGTCGCAGACGGTCGGCTCGCCGGCTTCAATGTCACGGTCGGCGGCGGTCTCGGCGCCACCCATGGCGACCCGGCGACCTACCCGCGTCTCGCCGAACTCCTCGGTTTTCTGGCGCCCGAGCAACTGCTCGCCGTCGCCGAGGCCGTGGTGACGACCCAGCGCGACTTCGGCGACCGTACCGAGCGCAAGCACGCGCGACTGAAGTACACGATCGCGGACCGCGGCATCGAATGGTTCCGGGCGGAACTCGCGCGGCGCACCGGCTTCGCGCTCGAGCCGGCGCGCCCGTTCACGTTCACGAGCAGCGGCGATCGTTACGGCTGGATCGAGGGCCACGATGGGCGTTGGCACCTGACGCTGCACATCGAGTCGGGGCGTGTCGCCGACCGCGACGGGCGGCGGCTGCGCTCGGGCCTCGCGCGCATCGCGCAGCGGCACCGCGGTGATTTCCGGCTGACGCCCAATCAGAACCTGATCATCGCGGGCGTCGAGGCCGGCGACCGCTGGCGCATCGACGCGCTGTGCGCAGGTTACGGCCTCGACAGCTACCGGACGGCGCCGCCCGTCGGCCGCGACGCGCTCGCCTGCGTGGCCCTGCCGACCTGCCCACTGGCGATGGCGGAGGCCGAGCGCTACCTGCCGGCAGCGAGCGCTGCTTTGCACGGGCTGCTGGAAAAACACGGCCTCGGCGCCGAACCCCTGCTGTTCCGGATCAGCGGCTGCCCGAACGGCTGTTCGCGGCCGTACCTCGCCGAGATCGCGCTGGTCGGCAAGGCGCCCGGTCGCTACAACCTGCATCTCGGGGGCGGGCAGAATGGTCTGCGGCTCAACCGGCTCTTCCGCGAGAATGTGGACGAGCAGGGCTTCCTCGAGGCGCTCGATCCGCTGTTCGCCGACTGGGCACGCAGGCGGGAACCGGGCGAAGGATTCGGCGACTACCTGCATCGCAGCGGCGCATTCGACGCGACGGCGGGAGCAAGCTGATGTCGCCTCCGCAGACCGCAATGCTGCGCGCTCAGCCGCTGGTCGACCTCGATGCGCTGAACGCGGAGTTCCGGCGGCTTCCGGCCGAGGAGCGCGTCGCGCGCGCGTTCGAGCGGCTGCCGGGCCTGCACCTGCTGTCTTCCTCCTTCGGCGCGCAGTCGGCGGTCTCGCTGCACCTGGTGACACGTGTCTCGCCGCACATCCCGGTGATCCTGATCGACACCGGCTACCTGTTTGCTGAGACCTACCGCTTTGTCGACGAGTTGAGCGCACGCCTCGCGCTCAATCTGAAGATCTATCGCAGTGCACTGTCGCCGGCGTGGCAGGAAGCGCGGCACGGCCGGCTGTGGGAGCAGGGAGCGCAGGGCATTGAGACTTACAACCGCATGAACAAGGTCGAGCCGATGGAGCGGGCCCTGCGCGAGCTGAATGCGGGCACCTGGTTCGCGGGCCTGCGCCGCGAGCAGTCAGCGACGCGCGCGACGATCGAAGCGGTGCAGCTGACCGGCGCAGGCCGATACAAGGTACATCCGATCTTCGACTGGACCGACCGCGACATCGGACGCTACCTCAAGCAGCACCGGCTGCCCTATCACCCGCTGTGGGAGGCGGGCTACGTCTCGATCGGCGACTGGCACACGACGCGCTCGCTGCGCGACGCCGGCGACGACACGGACGCCACGCGTTTCTTCGGCCTGAAACGCGAATGCGGACTCCACGAGATGAACGGCTCGGGCATCTGAAGCCGCCATGCGCTATTTCCCGGCATTCCTCGACCTGCAATCCGCACCGGCCCTGATCGTCGGCGGCGGCGCGGTGGCCAAGCGCAAGTTCCTGCTGCTCCGCACGGCGGGAGCCGAGGTCACCAT
>JBAQWM010000324.1:0-3273 GCA_049298915.1 Steroidobacteraceae bacterium
CAGGAACGCGCCGCGCGCCATCAGGTAAACATAGGGATAACCCGCGAGCGCGAGCACCAGGATCACGCCGCCGGCCGAGCGGATCGGCGGCAGCCACAGGCCATCTCCGAGCCAGCCGCGCAGCGCCACCGGCACGGCGCCGGCATAGTCGAGTGTCGCGACGGCAACGAAGGCGAGCACATAGGCCGGCATCGCCATCGGCAGCAGCAGTGCCCAGGAGAAGAATGCCCGGCCCGGAAACTCGCAGGCCGCAGTCAGCCAGGCCAGCGCCGTGCCGAGCATGGCGGCCAGCACGACGACGCCGAGCACCAGGACCACGGTGTTGCCGGTCACGCGCGCGAGCACGTGCTGGCGCAGGTGCGCCCAGATCTCTGCGTCGCCACCCGCCGCGCCCTGGAGCACAGTGGCGAGCACTGCGATCATCGGCAGTGCCACCGCGATCGCCACGAGCGCGGGCGAGTAGCGCCGTGCGGCGGTCATCAGTTCCAGCCGACGCGATCCATCAGGCGCACCGCGGCCGGCTGCATCTCGCCGAGCTTGCCGACATTGCTGAGCTTTTGCTCGAAGCTGCCCCAGGCGGCGACCACTGGCAATGGCTCAACCGATGCATTCGCGGGAAATTCGAAGTTGACGCTTGCAAAGCGGGTCTGGATCGCCGGTGAGGCGAGCCATTCGAGGAAGCGGATCGCCTCGGCACGGTTTGGCGCATGCGCCGTCACCCCGCCGCCCGAAATATTCACATGCGTGCCGCCAGCCTGCTGGTCAGCCCAGAAGATCTGTACTGGAAAGCCCGGCTTTTCGCTCTGCAGGCGCCCCAGGTAATAGCTGTTGACGATGCCGACATCGCACTGGCCCGCCGCGATGGCATTCAGCAGCAGCGTGTCGCTCGAGAATGGCTCGGTGGCCAGATTTGCGATCCAGGAGTGCAGCACGCGCTCGGTCTCGGCCTCCCCGCTGTCCACGATCATCATCGCGACCAGCGACTGGTTGTAGACATGCTTGCCGCTGCGCAGGCACAGGCGGCCCTTCCAGCGCGGATCGCCGAGCGCCTTGTAGCTCGAGAGTTCCGCGGGCTTCACGCGCTCGGCCGAATAGGCGATCGTGCGTGCGCGCACCGCGAGACCGAACCAGTGTCCTTCCGGATCGCGCAGGTGCGCGGGTATCGCGGCTTCGAGCCGCTCCGACTTCAGCGTCCCAAGCAGGCCCGCCCGGGTCGCGCGCCACAGGTCGCCGGCGTCCACCGAGATGAACACATCGGCCGGGCTGCTGGCGCCCTCCGCGATCAGTCGCTGGACCAGCGGAGCCCCGTCATCCGTGACCGACTTCACATCGATGCCGCGCTCGCGGCCGTACTCCAGGAACAGCTGTTCGACCAGCTGGTATTTGCGGGCCGAATAGACCACCAGGGGCTCGCCCGCAGCCTGTGCGGGCCCCACGAGGCCAAGGGCTGGCAGCAGCAGCATCGGCCCCAGCAAGTGCAGCAGTCGACTCCGGTTGCACATGATTTACCTCGATAATATGGTAATGAGAATGACTCTCATTAGCATATCAGGTCTGGCGGGCGGCAGCACGATCCTGCAAATAGGCCTGGCCGCGCCGCATCAGGCGCGCAAAACCCGCCGCATCCTGGTCCGCGACCATCGCCTGCAGGCGTTGCACGGCCTCCGCGAGTGCGGCAAGGGATTCGCCGCCGTAGCGGTTCAGCGCCTGGATCTCGAAATAGAGCGCCGGACTCTCGCCTGCGACCAGCGAGGCGACGGCGAGTTGCGCGTCGAATGTCGTGCTGGACAGCCGCGCGAGCCGGGGCGCCGCCTCCCCGCTCTCGGCGAGCGCGGTGAAGAACGCGATGTTGATCGCGTGCGACAGCCCGAGCACATAGGCGATCAGCCGGTCGTGATCATCGAGGGTCGTGACCACCTGTTCGGCCATGGTGGAGCTGAACAGGCTCTGCGCGTCGGTCACGGCGTCGGGCCTGCCGACATCGACATGGATCACGTGCCGACCCGACAACAGGTCGGTGTCCGGGCCGAACATCGGGTGCAGCGAACTGACCCGCACACCGGCCTCCACCAGCGCCGCCAGCCCGGCGCGCAATGGCGTCTTCAGCGAGCCGATGTCGAACACCAGGCCGGGAGGCCGATGGCGCGCAAGCTGCTCGAGGATTGCCTTGGTGATGCCAAGCGGTGTCGCGACGACAATCACGTCCTGCGTCAATTCATCGGATTGCCAGTCGGCGCGATGCGCATGGGGTTCCACGGTACCTGCCGGGTCTGCCACTTCGACGACATAGCCCTGTGAATGCAGGAAATCGACGAACCAGCGTCCCATCTTGCCGGCGCCGCCGATCACCAGCGCCCGCTTGCCGCTGCCCTGGGCCTGGGCCGCGACCTGCGCCTGCTCCTGGGTTGCGAGCGAGCCGCGGATCAGCAACCGCAGCAGGTTGTCGGCCAGCGCCGGCGGCAGGCCGAGCTTCGCTGCCGCCGCGCGTGCGTTTATCAGCACCTCGCGTTCGCGCTGGAAATCGCGGGTCGGGTGACCGGTCATTCGCTTCACGCGCGCGATTTCGGTGGATATGCGCTGGCGCTTTGCGATCAGCGCGAGTAATTCCCCATCCAGCCGGGTCAGGCAATCGCGCAGTTCCTGTAGATCCATTCGGGCGGCAGCCGTAGTTGCGACCGCCCTGTGTACCGGCCCGCCCGCCCGGACGCAAGCAGGCCGGTGGTTCTTGCATCAATTACGACCGCCGTCAGCCATCGATGTCGAAACCGAAGTACCAGTAGCTGTCGTGCCGATCGCGATACCAGCGGCCCGGGTGCCGGTCGAAGCCGCAGGAGCGCGACCCATCGCGCCAGCCGAACTCGTATCCGGCGCGGTAGCCGCCGTTGCTGCGGTAGTGAGCAGGCGGGGAATGGCGCCACCGGTGATCGTAGCGGCGATGGTCGTAACGCCGGTCGTCATGGCGGTAGCTATGGGCCTGGCCGCGGCTGCGGTCGCGATCCCAGCGCTTCGACTTGTCGTCCGCGAGCGCCGCGCCTGCGAGCAGCGTCGCCAGCGCTGCCGCCGCCAATAATGCTGACTTGATCATCATGGCTCCTCCTGAGGGTTCGTGGAGCCAGTCTCCGCCTGCTTACCTGAATCGGGCCTTAATCGCCCAATGCGGCAAGATGGAATTCGCGCGCACCAGCGGCGCTTTTCCTCGCTGGTCGTGAAATCGCGCTCGACGCCGCGTTAACATCGCATCATGAAAGTGCGAGCCTTATCGCTGCCGGACCC
>JBAQWM010000325.1:0-12359 GCA_049298915.1 Steroidobacteraceae bacterium
GACGAGTCGTTCCTGGAGTTCGCGGGCACCGTGATCGCGCCGGCCCAGCAGCCGGAGCGCTGCGAGCCGGGCAGCCTGCTGATCGTCCGGTGCCGCCGCGGCGGCTCTGTCAGGCTTCCGCCGCCTCACTCGCAACCGCCACCGGGCGGCGCACCGGCAGGAGCCGGGTCCGGAGCGCCGTCTCGATCTTGGCGGCGATTTCCGGATGCTGCTGGAGGTAGCTGCGCGCATTGTCCTTGCCCTGGCCGATGCGTTCGCCATCGTAGGCATACCAGGAGCCGGATTTCTCGACCAGGCCGTGCAGCACGCCCATGTCGACCAGCTCGCCTTCGCGCGAGATGCCGTGCCCGTAGAGAATCTCGAATTCCGCCTCGCGGAATGGCGGCGAGACCTTGTTCTTGACCACCTTGACACGGGTCTGGTTGCCGACGACTTCCTCGCCGTTCTTCAGCGCGCCGATGCGGCGGATATCGAGCCGCAGCGATGCGTAGAACTTCAGCGCATTGCCCCCGGTCGTGGTCTCGGGATTGCCGAACATCACGCCGATCTTCATGCGGATCTGGTTGATGAAGAGCACGATCGTATTGGAGCGCTTGATATTGCCGGTCAGCTTGCGCAGCGCCTGCGACATCAGCCGCGCCTGCAGGCCGATCTGCATTTCGCCCATCTCGCCCTCGATCTCGGCCTTCGGCGTCAGCGCCGCGACCGAGTCGATCACGACGATATCCACGGCCCCCGAGCGCACCAGCAGGTCGGTGATCTCGAGCGCCTGCTCGCCGGTGTCGGGTTGCGAAATCAGCAGTTCCTTGACATTGACGCCCAGTTTTTCCGCGTAGACGGGATCGAGCGCGTGCTCGGCGTCCACGAAGGCGGCCACGCCGCCGAGCTTCTGCACTTGCGAAATGATGGAAAGCGCAAGGGTCGTCTTGCCGGATGCCTCCGGTCCGTACACTTCGACCACGCGGCCGCGCGGCACACCGCCGACGCCGAGCGCGACGTCGAGGGCCAGCGATCCGGTCGACACGACTTCGATGTCGTTGTTGGCCGGGTGCTCCCCGAGCAGCATCACCGAGCCCTTGCCGAACTGCTTTTCGATCTGGCTCAGCGCCGCGGCGAGAGCTTTCTTGCGGTTGTCTTCCATTGCGATTCTTCCTCCTGGATGCGGACGATTATTTCACAAAGAACCGGCCCGCGGCGCACGCAGAATTTGTCCTGCATTGACCTCGAATTCCCGTTCCGGAGCGAGACTACTGCGCCGGGTGGCTCAGGCCGCGACCCAGCCCCTGCCCGCTCCCGATTCCAGCGTCAGCCCAGCGCCCATTCGGCGAGCGGCGTGTAGTGGAGGCCGTCCGGGCCGGACACCGATTCGACCAGCGCCAGGCGATTGCAATCCCATTGGATGGCCGGAATCGTCAGTTTCGGCGGCGGCCGGCGCACGTGGCGCAGCAGCGTGAAATGCGGCCGCCAGGGGCGATTCTCGCGCTCCAGGCCGAGCGGCTGCAGGCGTTCCCACAGGGAATCGACGAGCTTCTGGCCAGCCTCCGGGATCGACTCCGCCAGGACTGCGACCACCTTGGGACGTGGCCAATACTCGAGGCGGTCGAATGCGAGTCGGGCAGACGCATAATCATCGCGCGCGCCGATACGGATGATTTCCGGTATCCGCGCGGCCGGCACCCGGCCGAGGAAAGCGAGCGTCACGTGCAGATTGGAGGCGGTGACCGGCTGGCCATCGATCGAAGCGACCGCGGCACGGGTTGCCTCGACCAGGAGCTGCCGCGTTTTCGCATGGGGCCAGTACGCGAAGAACAGGCGTCGTGAATTCTCGCGCGGGTCGAACGGCATGCTCATGGCTGCAGCAGCCCCGCGAGCGCCGCCGCAACCGTCAGGCGCCGCACCGCATCGCGATCCCCCCCAAAGCGGTGATGTTCTGCCCGCGCCAGGATGCGGCCGCGTTCGTACCGCGCCCAGGCAATCCAGACCGTCCCCACCGGCCGGCCGGGTGTTGCGCCGGTCGGGCCGGCGATTCCCGTGATGGCAACCGCGACTGTCGTGCCTGCCCCCTTGAGCGCTCCGCGGGCCATTGCGAGCGCCACCGGCTCACTGACGGCGCCGTGCCGCGCCAGAACGCGGGCGCTGACACCCAGCAGTTTCTGCTTGGCGGCATTGGAATAGGCAACCCACCCGCGATCGAAGTAATGGGAGCTCCCGGACCGGTCGGTCAGGCACTTGGCGAGGAAGCCGCCGGTGCAGGATTCGGCGGTCGCGATGGTGGCACCGGCCTTGCGCAGTCGCCGGCCCACGCGTGCCGCGAGCCGGCTGAGCGCGCTGTCGCCCATTGCCGGCATCCTCAGCCGATCCCCGAAAAATCGGGCGCGCGTTTCTCGCGGATGGCGGCGATGGCTTCACGCGCTTCCGGGCCTGCCAGGCGCGGCCCGAACAGGCTTGCCTCGCGCAGGATGGCCTCCTGCACCTGCCTCGCCTGGGCCTGACGCAGCAGCTTTTTCGTGTCCCGCACGGCGCCCGGCGGGAGCGAATTGAAGGCCCGCGCCGCGGCCTGTGCATGAGCCAGCAATTCTCCCGGCGGCAGCACGGCATTCGCGATGCCCATGGCGAGCGCTTCGGCGGCGCTGAAGGGCCTGCCGAGCAGCAGTTTTTCGGCCGCCAGGGCCTTGCCGGCGACCAGCGGCAGCAGCAGTGTCGAGCCGAATTCTGGCACCAGGCCAAGATTCACGAAGGGCATCGAAAAAGTCGTGCCCTCGGCGGCATAGACCAGGTCGCAGTGCAGCAGCATGGTGACGCCAATGCCGACCGCAACGCCATGGACGGCTGCGACCGCCGGCTTGTCGAAGGTTGCGAGCGCCTGCATGAAGGACAGGACCGGTGAATCAGGCCGCGCAAATTTCGGATCGCCGAAGTCCTTGAGATCGTTGCCGGCGGTGAAGGCCTGCCCCGCGCCCACGAACAGGACGGCACGCACCGTCTTGTCGCTTGCTGCCCCGTGCAGATGGCGGACGATCGCCTCGTACATCTCGCTGGTGATCGCATTCTTCTTGTCGGGGCGGTTGAATGTCAGGGTCGCCACGCCCTGTTCGAGTTGATAGCCGATGCTCATGTGTCGTCAATCCTCCGGAACGTCATAATGCCTCAAATGACGGCTTCCGAGCGCCCACCCGCCACCGAGCCCCTGTTCGCGGGTCTCGAAACCCATACGCCGGTGATGCAGCAGTACCTGCGCATCAAGGCCGCACATCCGGACCTGCTGCTGCTGTACCGGATGGGAGATTTCTACGAGCTTTTCTACGAGGATGCGCGCCGCGCCTCGAAACTCCTCGACATCATGCTGACGCAGCGCGGCGAGTCCGCAGGTGCGCCCATACCCATGGCGGGCGTACCGGTGGACAAGCTCGACAGCTACCTGGCACGGCTCGTGAAACGGGGCGTGCCGGTCGCGATTTGCGAACAGGTCGGCGAAGTCGGCAAGTCAAAGGGGCCGGTCGAGCGTGAGGTCGTGCGGGTCGTGACGCCTGGCACGGTCACCGACGACGCGCTCCTGGATGCAAAGCGCGAGAACCTGCTTGCAGCCATCGCGGCGGACGGCGGGTCGTTCGGCCTCGCGTGGCTCGATTTGAGTGCCGGACGCTTCAGCGTACTCGAGTGCGAGGGCGGTGAATCCCTGCTTTCGGAACTGGAGCGCCTGCGTCCCGCCGAGCTCCTGCTGGCGGAAGGCTCGGGCGGTGGCGTGGCGGGGGCAGTGCGGGCGCGTGTCGTCGAGCGCCCACCCTGGCATTTCGAGCAGGACTCGGCGCGGCGTGCGCTGAACCAGCAGTTCGGGACGAAGGACCTGGCGGGATTCGGGGCCGGGGAGCTCGGTCCAGCGGTCGGCGCCGCGGGTGCCCTCCTCCAGTATGTGCGGGACACCCAGCGCGGGGCCTTGCCGCACCTGACCGGGCTGACTTGCGAGTCGCGCGACGAGGCGCTCGCGATGGACCCCGCCACGCGGCGAAATCTCGAACTCGATCGCAGCCTGGCCGGCCACGATGAATACACCCTCGCCGGCGTAATCGACCGTACCGCGACCGCGATGGGCGCACGGCAGTTGCGGCGCTGGATCCAGCGGCCATTGCGCGACCACCGGGAACTCGGCCGCCGCTACCAGGCCATCACAGCGCTGATCGAGTCCGGACGCGCGCCGTTGCTGCACGAAAGCCTGCGCGAAATCGGCGATGTAGAGCGCGTACTGGCGAGGGTTGCGCTGCGCTCGGCCAGGCCACGCGACCTTGGGATGCTGCGAGTGGCGCTCGCGGCGCTACCCACTATCCACAAGACACTGCACGGGCTCTCCTCGCCGTTGCTTGCCGACGCTGCCGCCGACCTGGCGGCACAGCCCGGGGTGCATGCGCTGCTGGCGCGCGCGCTGGTCGAAGCGCCGCCTGCGCTCGTGCGCGACGGCAATGTCATCGCGCCGGGTTACGACGACGCACTCGACGACGAGCGAGCCATAGCGGCCGGCACCGACCGTCACCTGCTCGAGCTCGAACAGCAGGAGCGCCGCCGCACCGGCATTTCGCAGCTGCGGCTCGGATACAACCGCGTGCACGGTTATTACATAGAGCTGCCGCGCAGCCAGTCGGGGCGCGCACCCCCCGACTACCACCGCCGCCAGACCCTGAAGAACGCGGAGCGCTACACCACGCCGGCACTCAAGCAGTTCGAGGACCGCATGCTGGGCGCACGCGACCGCGCGCTTGCGCGCGAGCGCGAACTCTATGAGGCCCTGCTGGATGCGCTGACACTCGAACTCGCGCGTCTCAAGCGCCTGGCCGCGGCGCTTGCGCTCGTCGACGTGATCGCCAATCTCGCGGAGCGCGCATTGAGCCTTTCCTACGTACGACCGGAACTTACCGACGTGCCGGGGCTTCGCATCGAGGGCGGCCGCCATCCGGTGGTCGAGCGTGTGCTCGAGGACCCGTTCGTGCCGAATGACCTCGAACTGCGCGATGGCCGGCGCATGCTGGTCATCACGGGCCCGAATATGGGCGGCAAGTCCACCTACATGCGCCAGACCGCGCTCATCGTGGTGCTCGCCTCGATCGGCAGCTTCGTGCCTGCGCAGCGCGCCGTGATCGGGCCATTCGACCGGATTTTCACGCGCATCGGCGCCTCGGACGACCTGGCCGGCGGCCGTTCCACCTTCATGGTCGAGATGACCGAGGCTGCGGTGATCCTGAACTCCGCAACCGACCGGAGTCTGGTGCTGATCGACGAGATCGGCCGTGGTACCAGCACCTACGACGGCCTGTCACTGGCATTCGCCTGCGCGAGCCACATTGCGCGGCGCCTGCGCTCGTTCACGCTGTTCGCAACGCATTACTTCGAACTGGCAGAGATCGCCGAAGAGCTTCCCGAAGTGGACAATGTGCACCTCGATGCAACCGAGCATGCCGATGGCATCGTCTTCCTGCATGCGGTGCGGCCCGGGCCGGCCAATCGCAGCTACGGCCTGCAGGTAGCGCAGAAAGCGGGTGTGCCGCGCGAAGTGATTGCAAGCGCGAGGGCGTACCTGGAAAAGATCGAGCGCCAGCACCGCCGCGCCGCGCCGCCGCGCCCGCAGGCGGAGCTGCCGCTGGCCGCTGCGGATCAGGGCGCCGCTGCCATCGAGAAACTGCGCGCGACCGACCCGGACAAACTGACGCCGCGGGAAGCGCTGCAGGCTCTCTACGAACTCAAGGAAGCACTCTGAGCCGGCTTGTCCGCTGCCAGCACCAGGGCGACATTCGCCAGGTAGCAGGCGGCGCCACCCAGTTCAGTGCTTCGGCTGCTGCGAAAACCGCCCGGTGCGCAGGAACTCGGCAACAGACGTGGCAACCGGCGACGAGACCAGCATGCCCATGTGACTGACATCGAGAACGATGTGCTCACTCGCGCCAGCCAGTCTGGTTTCGTCCACGCAGACCGTTCCGTCATTCGGCACCGGTAATTCCGCGAACAGGCGCCCCATGCCGGCGGATCGCGAGCCGGCGATGATTCCGAGTTCGCGCGGCGAGCGCCAGACGCGGGTGTCGTGGCGGGTGAGTTCCGCGGCCGCGAGACGCCCCATCAGTTGCAGCCCGATCGACCAGTGCGCTACCGTGCGCGCGACGCGCGAACCCTGCACCGGCGATCCCAGCAGCACGACCCGTCCCGCGGGCAGCGCGTGCCCGGATTCGGTCGCCGCGAGAATCACCAGGCCGCCGAGACTGTGGCCGACCAGATGAACTTCGTCGAAGCTGCGGAGTTCTGCGGCGAGCGCCGCGCCGGCTTCGACGATGTCTCCGCGCGTGCTCGGGTAGCGGAAAACCGAGGGTTCGAATCCGGCCCGAGCCAGGCGATTGCGCAGCACAATGGACTCCAGCCCGTTCATCCACAGGCCATGCACGACCACGACGGGGGTGGCGGGTGTGGTCAGTGTTCAGCCAGGCGGCTGCACCGGCAGCTTGACCCGGATGTGCAGCTCGGCAAGTTGAGATTCGTCGATTGCGGATGGCGCTTCGGTCAGCGGGCACCACGCCGACTGCGTCTTCGGGAATGCGATGACGTCGCGGATGCTCTCGGCGCCCGACATCAGCATGGCGAGCCGGTCGAGACCGAAAGCGATGCCACCGTGCGGCGGCGCGCCATAGCCGAGCGCCTCGAGCAGGAATCCGAATTTCTGCTGCGCCTGCTCCGCGGAAATGCCGAGCAGCCCGAACACGACGCCCTGCAGCTCCTGGCGATGGATGCGTATCGAGCCGCCGCCGATTTCCGAGCCATTCAGCACCATGTCGTAGGCGCGGGCAATGGCCTCACCGGGCGCGGCCGCGAGCGCCGCGGGGTCGGGATCGACCGGGGCGGTGAACGGATGATGCACGGCCATCCAGCGCTTCGCTTCGGCGTCCCATTCGAACATCGGGAAATCGACGACCCACAGCGGATGCCAATCGGTCTCGATCAGGCCGAGATCGCGGCCGAGCAGCAGGCGCAGCGCGCCGAGCGCGTCATTGACGACCTTGGCCTTGTCGGCGCCGAAAAATATCAGGTCGCCGCCCGCGGCCTTGCTGCGCTCCAGGATGCCCGCTATCGCCCCATCCGAGAGGAACTTCAGGATCGGCGACTGCAGGCCTTCGCGACCGCGTGTCGCATCGTTGACCTTGATGTAGGCCAGACCGCGTGCGCCGTGGCGGGTGACATACGCGGTGTACTCGTCGATCTGCTTGCGCGTGAACTCGCCCCCGCGCGGCACGCGCAGTGCCGCAACCCGCCCCGCCGGGTCCGCGGCCGGTCCCGAGAACACCTTGAATTCACTGTCACGCACGAGGTCCGCCACATCGACGAATTCCAGCGGGACCCGAAGGTCCGGCTTGTCCGATCCGAAGCGTCGCATCGCATCGGCATAGCCAATGCGCGGAAACGGATCCGGCAGCCGCACTTTCAGCACGCGCGAGAAGACGTGGCGGATCAGGCCTTCCATCAGCGCCATGATCTGGTCCTGCGTCAGGAACGAGGTCTCGATGTCGAGCTGCGTGAACTCGGGCTGGCGATCGGCCCTCAGGTCCTCGTCGCGGAAACAGCGCACGATCTGATAGTAGCGGTCGAAGCCACTGACCATCAGCAGCTGCTTGAAAATCTGCGGCGACTGCGGCAGCGCGAAGAACTTCCCGGGATGGGTGCGCGAGGGTACGAGATAGTCACGGGCCCCCTCGGGCGTCGCCTTCGTCAGCATTGGCGTTTCAATGTCGACAAAGTCATGGCTGTCGAGGTATTCGCGCATGGCGCGCGTGATCGCGTGACGGCGGCGCAGCCGTTCCTGCATGAAGTCGCGGCGCAGGTCCACGTAGCGGTGCTTCAGCCGCAGCTCCTCGTTGACTTCCTCGTCGAGCGCGAAGGGCGGTGTCGCCGATGGATTCAGAACGACCAGGTTCCGGGCCAGCAATTCGACCTGCCCGGACGGCAACGCGGGATTGGCCGTTCCCGCGGGGCGCGCGCGCAAGTTGCCAAGAACCTGAATCACGTACTCGCGACCCAGATGCTGCGCGAGCGCGAAGGCTTCGGCGGTGTCGGGATCGAACACGACCTGCAGCAGGCCGGAGCAGTCGCGCAGGTCCACGAAGATCACGCCGCCGTGATCGCGGCGGCGGTGCACCCAGCCGGCGACCTCGATGGTGCGGCCGGTCAGGGACTCGCCGATTTCACCGCAATAATTTGTGCGCATCGGCCGCCAAGTCTACTTGCGCACCCGCCGCCGCGTCGTGGTTTTGCGCGCAGGCGGCGTCTTGCCGCCAACGGTCTTCGGCTTGTCGGTCGTGGCTGGCGCCACTTTCGCCGGCTCGGCCGGCTTGTTGGCCGCATCGGCCGCTGCGGGGGCGGGTTTCACTTCCGTGCTGTCCGCGGCGACCGGTTCGCGGTCACCCGCCAGATTGCGCTTTTCGTCCTTGTCGCCCTTGAAATCGGTCTCGTACCAGCCGCCGCCCTTGAGCCGGAATACCGGTGCGGAGACCAGCCGTTTCAGGGTGTTGCGCTTGCAGTCCGGGCACTTGCGCAACGCCCGGTCGCCGACCTTCTGCAATTCTTCGCGGTGGTGCCCGCAGGAGGAGCACTGGTATTCGTAAAACGGCATGCAGCTATTTTCGCATAACCAGCTCGCCGGATTTCACCGTGACCTTGATCGTGTCGCCCGGCACAAAGCTTCCATCGAGGATCCGCTGCGCCAGCGGGTTCTCGAGCTGATGCTGGATCGCGCGCTTCAGCGGCCGGGCGCCATAGACGGGGTCGAATCCGGATGTGCCCAGCAGGTCGAGCGCCGACTTGTCGAGCTCCAGACCGAGATCCCGTTCCGCCAGCCGGCGGCGCAGGTAGCCGGCCTGGATCTCGACGATCCGGCGCAGGTGCTCGGTGCTCAATGGATGGAACACGACGATGTCGTCGATCCGGTTGATGAACTCGGGCCTGAAATGCTCACCGACGATCTCGAGCACCGCCGCTTTCATGCGCTCGTAATTGGCTTCGCCGGAAAGCTCCTGGATCAGCTGCGAACCCAGATTCGAGGTCATGATGACGACGGTGTTGCGGAAATCCACGGTGCGGCCCTGGCCGTCGGTCAGCCGGCCATCGTCGAGCACCTGCAGCAGCACATTGAACACATCCGGGTGCGCCTTCTCGATTTCGTCGAGCAGGATCACGGAATACGGGCGGCGGCGCACCGCCTCGGTCAGGTAGCCGCCCTCCTCGTAGCCGACATAGCCCGGCGGCGCGCCGATCAGCCGCGCCACGGAGTGCTTCTCCATGAATTCCGACATGTCGATGCGGACCATCGCCTCTTCAGTGTCGAACAGGAACTCGGCCAGCGCCTTGCAGAGCTCGGTCTTGCCGACACCGGTCGGGCCCAGGAACAGGAATGAGCCATTCGGGCGGTTCGGGTCGGCAAGACCCGCGCGCGAACGGCGGATCGCATCGGCGACACTGTGCACGGCTTCCTGCTGGCCGACGACGCGCGCCGCGAGCGCTTCCTCCATCTTCAGCAGTTTTTCCCGCTCGCCTTCCAGCATCTTCGAGACCGGGATTCCGGTCCACTTGGAGACGACTTCGGCGATTTCCTCCTCGCCCACGCTGTTGCGGACCAGCTGGGGCACGCGTGCATCGGCAGCGTGCGCCGCGGCGAGGCGTTTCTCGAGTTCCGGGATCCGACCGTGCTGCAGCTCGGCCATGCGCGAGAGGTCGCCGGCGCGGCGCGCGGCTTCGAGCTCGGTCCTGGCGCGCTCCAGTTCCTCCTTGATGTGCGCCGTTCCCTGCTGTGCGGCTTTCTCGGCTTTCCAGGTCTCCTCGAGGTCCGCGAATTCGCGCTCCAGCGTCTGCAGCGTCGATTCGAGCTGCTCGCGCCGCTTGCGCGACCCCTCGTCGTCCTCCTTCTTCAGCGCCTCGCGCTCGATCTTGAGCTGGATGATGCGGCGCTCCAGGCGGTCGAGCACCTCCGGCTTGGAGTCGATTTCCATGCGGATCCGCGACGCGGCCTCGTCCATCAGGTCGATCGCCTTGTCCGGGAGCTGGCGGTCGCTGATGTAGCGATGTGACAGCGTCGCCGCGGCCACGATCGCGGGATCCGTGATGTCGACCTTGTGATGGACCTCGTAGCGCTCCTTCAGCCCGCGCAGGATCGCGATGGTGTCCTCGACCGAGGGCTCGCCGACCAGCACCTTCTGGAAACGCCGTTCCAGCGCGGCGTCCTTCTCGACGTGCTTGCGGTATTCATCCAGCGTGGTCGCGCCGACGCAATGGAGCTCGCCGCGCGCCAGCGCCGGCTTCAGCATGTTGCCCGCATCCATCGAGCCCTCGGCCTTGCCGGCGCCGACCATCGTATGCAGTTCGTCGATGAACAGGATCACCTGGCCTTCCTGTTTCGCAAGGTCGTTCAGCACGCCCTTCAGGCGCTCCTCGAACTCGCCGCGGAATTTCGTGCCAGCGATCAGGGCGCCCATGTCGAGCGCCAGGATGCGCTTGCTCTTCAGCCCTTCGGGCACCTCGCCATTGACGATGCGTTGCGCGAGACCCTCGACGATCGCAGTCTTGCCGACACCGGGTTCGCCGATCAGCACCGGGTTGTTCTTGGTGCGCCGCTGCAGCACCTGGATGGTGCGACGGATCTCGTCGTCGCGGCCGATGACAGGGTCCAGCTTGCCGGACTCGGCGCGCGCGGTCAGGTCCAGCGTGAATTTCTCGAGCGCCCCACGCTGTTCCTCGGCGTTCGGGTCCTCGATCTTCTCGCCGCCGCGCATGTCGGTGACCGCCTTGTCGATGGCGCCCTTGACGGCTCCGCTGTCCTTCAGGATCGTGCCGAGCGCACCGCGGTCCTCGAGCGCCGCAAGCACCGCCAGCTCGCTCGAGACGAACTGGTCGCCGCGCTTCTGCGCGAGCTTCTCGGTCACATTCATCAGGCGATTGAGGTCATTCGATACCTGCACGTCGCCCGCCGTGCCCTCGACGCTTGCGATGCGATCGAGCTGCTGCAGCAGCCGCGAACGCAGCAGATTCACATTGACGCCGGCCTTGTCGAGCAGCGGTCGCACGCTGCCGCCCTGCTGGTCGAGCAGCGCCAGCATCAGGTGCGCCGGCTCGATGAACTGGTGGTCGCGCCCGAGGGCGAGCGACTGAGCATCGGCCAGCGCCAGCTGGAATTTCGAGGTCAGGCGATCCGGGCGCATGGCCGCACTCCGTTTTCGGGGCTGCCCCGTGCATGAGGCCAGGTTCCAGTCATTTCAAGCCGTAACACCACGAATTTGCTCGATTTCCGTCGACGCTCGAATGGTCTGGCCGAGCATGGTAGACCGCCCGGCCTGAATCTTATAGAAAAGACCTGCGCGCGGACCGCGCTGCTGTGCGGCCGCGACTGTCGGTGCTTCGATCGTTATCGAGGGACCTGATCCATTCGACCGTTACCCGATGGCGGAGGCAGCGCCGCCGTCAGTGCGCGAATTCGTGCGAAACGCCGATGATCGCGATGCCGATCGCGATCAGCAGTACCTGTCGCACCGAGGTGTGCGCGTCGACGCGACGGTGCAGACCGGGTATCAGGTCCGCGACCGCGACATAGAGGAAACTCGCCGCGGCGATCGCAAGTGCATACGGCAGTGCCTGCAGCGCGCGCGCCAGCAGGAAGTACGCGAGCACGGCGCCGGCCACCGATGAAAGACTTACCGCGACATTCAGCGCGAATGCGCGACTGCTGGTCATGCCGCCGTGCAGCAGGATCGCGAGATCGCCGATCTCCTGTGGAATTTCGTGCGTGAACACGGCGATCGCCGTGACGATGCCGAGATGCGTGTCGGTCAGGAAAGCTGCCGCGATCAGCACGCCGTCCAGCGTGTTGTGGAAGGCGTCGCCCCACAGGATCAGCGTGGCCGAAGCGCGCGCGCGGTGCCGCTCCAGCGGCGTATGCGCCTCGCAGGGGTCGGCATGACAGTGCCGCCACAGCACCATCTTCTCGAGCACGAAGAACGCGATGATGCCGGCCACCAATGCGATGCCAATGCCGTGGGTGCCGTCCGGTCCCGCCGTATCGATGGCATGCGGCAACAGCGCGAGCAGCGCGGCGCCCAGCAGCGCGCCGGTCGCGAAACTCACCAGGTGCGGCACGATTGCATTGCGACGCGCCTCCGGCAACAGCAGGAAGCTGCCGGCGATCAGTGCCGACAACGCGCCGCAGGCAGCAGTGAATACGACGATCAGCGCGAGTGTCGACAAGCAGCCTCCCGGGTTTGCGGGGTCGCCAGCCTACACCAGGCGCGGGCCTGCCGCAGGCTCGGGCCCCCGCTCCGCGGCGAGCCAGATCAATGCAGCCATGCGCCCGG
>JBAQWM010000326.1:0-3902 GCA_049298915.1 Steroidobacteraceae bacterium
CGCGGGCAGACTACGGTCCGGGTCGAACGCAGTGACAGCAAGCCGGCGGTACAGCCGGCCGCTCCGGCCGGCGATGCGGCTGCCGTCAGGAAGAAGCGCCGGCGGCGGCGCAGGCATGGTGGTGGCCCCGGCAGCGGGCCTCAGGCACCCCCGGCCACTTGAGTCTCGAGGACTCGTGGCACGAGCCCCGCGGCCAGCTCGTGCACGGAATCAACACCCGGAAAATCCTTCACCGGACGTGACGGCGCCCGGCGGTCGGGCCGCCGTACTGCATAAAGCCATGTAATTCCGTGTGCCTGGGCCGCACGCAGTACCGGTACGCTGTCGTCAACGTACAGCGTGCGGCGCACATCAAATCGCTCCCTCGCGGCGAGCCGGGGCCAGAACGCCTGGCATTCCTTGGCCGCGCCCAGTTCGTGCGAGGAGTAGACCGCATCGAACTCGCGCCGCACACCGAGATGCGCGTCCTTGATCGCCAGCGTCTCCGGATGGGCGTTGGTCACCAGCACGACGCGCCGCCCGGCGGCGCGCAGGCCGGCGAGGAATTCGCGCGCTCTTGGCAGCCATGAGATCTGGTGGCGCGCTGCCCGCTTGAGCGCTGCGATGTCGAGCGAAAGCGCGCGGCTCCAGTAATCGATGCAATACCAGTCGAGCGTGCCGCGGGTCGCCTCGAGGATCGGCTGCATGAGCTCGCGAGCCTCTGCGATCCGCAGTCGCCGGCTTGCCGCGTAATGACGTGGCACCCATTCCTGCCAGAAATGGTTGTCAAATCCGAGGTCGAGCAGCGTTCCGTCCATGTCCAGCATCACCGTATCGATGCTCGACCAGTCCGGGACAACGGCGCTCTCGTTCACGCGCCTATGATATAACGCGCGCCTCCTTGGAGAGGCTATGGTTCCCGACCTGCACCGACTGCTGCTCGACGTAACCGCGCTGGCCCGCGAGGCCGGACGCGCGATACTGGGCGTATACGCGTCGTCATTCACGGTAACGGAAAAAGACGACCATTCGCCCCTGACCGCAGCCGATCTCCAGTCGGAACGGTTGATCCTGGCCGGACTGCGCAGGCTCGCGCCCGAAATCCCCGTACTGTCGGAGGAATCCGGCCAGGCGCCCTATTCGAAACGCAGCGCCTGGGACTGGCTGTGGCTGGTGGACCCGCTGGACGGCACCCGGGAATTTGTGCAGCGCAATGGCGAATTCACGGTGAATATCGCATTGGTGCACGACCACCGGCCGGTGCTGGGCGTCGTGCACGCGCCGGTTCTCGGGCGCGATTACTACGCCGGCGAGGGTATCGGCGCCTTTCGTTCCGATGCCGCCGCAGCCGGTCGGCCGATACGGGTCGTTGCGCGCGATCCAGGGCGGGTACGCGTGGTTGGCAGCCGGTCCCATCGCGGTCGCTCGCTCGATGCTTTTCTGGCGCGGGTCGGCCCGCATGAATTCGTGGAAGTCGGGAGTTCGCTGAAGTTCTGCCTGGTCGCAGAAGGACTGGCCGACGTCTATCCAAGACTTGGCCCGACCAGCGAATGGGACACCGCTGCCGGACAATGCGTGGCCGAACAGGCCGGTGCCCGCGTGCTGCGGCTGGATGGCGAGCCGCTTTCCTACAACAAGGGCGACGAAATACTGAATCCGCACTTCGTCGTCGGTGGCGACCCAGGCACGGACTGGCTGGCGCTGCTGCGATGAGCTGGGAGCTGCTGCTCGGGGCGTTTCTGCTCGCAATTGTCGGCCTGTTCTGGCATTCAAGTCTTGCCGCACGCGAGCTAGCGAATCGCGTGGCGCTCGATACCTGCGCGAACGCCCGGGTGCAGATGCTCGATGGCACCGTGTCGATTCACCGCCTGAATCTGGTCCGGCATTCCAGTGCGCCGCTGGTGTGGCGGCGCACCTATGTTTTCGACTATACGGAGGACGGCTTCAGCCGGCGCCACGGCTTCATCGTACTGACCGGGAATTCGGTCGATACGGTCGGGCTGGGACCGAGGCCGGTATGAACCCGCTGTCGCGCGTGGACCTGCACCTGCATTCCTCGGCCTCCGATGGCGTGCTCGCGCCGGCTGCGCTGGTGGCTCACGCCGCCCGTTGCGGTGTCAGATTCATGGCACTGACCGACCATGACACGATCGCCGGCCTCGACGAAGCGGCGGCAGAAGCTGAATCCCTGGGTATCACGCTGGTGAGCGGCGTCGAGCTCTCGGTCGACTGGCGCGGCCGCACACTGCACATCCTCGGCCTCGCTTTCGATCCCCTGGCTCCCGCGCTGCTGCGCGGCCTCGGCCTGTTGCAGGAGATCCGGCAGGAGCGCGCCCGCGAACTCGCGGCCCGTCTTGCTGCGTCAGGCGCTCCGGGCGATGCCGCACTAGAGATCGTGCGCGCCGCGGGGACGCTGCCGACCCGCATGCATTTTGCCCGTGCGCTGGTCGCGCTGGGCGCCGTCCCGGATGTCGCGACCGCGTTCGAACGCTGGCTTGCGCGCGGCCGCCCGGCCTATTTCGCCGCGCAGTGGCCATCGCTCGCGGAGGTGACCGGCTGGGTCGCGGCCGCAGGCGGCTGCACCGTGATCGCGCATCCGCTGAAATATCCCCTGTCTGCCGGCGCGCGGCGCGAGCTCTGTTCCGAATTCGCTGCAGCCGGCGGCCGCGGAATCGAGGTCATCACCGGTGGCGGCGGCCTCAGGAACGCCGCCCAGGCCATCTCGCTCGCCATCCGTACCGGGCTCGAGGGTTCGGTCGGCTCCGATTTTCACGACCCGGCGATACCGTGGAATCCGCCAGGGCGTTTGGCTAAGCTTCCGAGGTCGGTCCGACCGGTATGGTCGGGGCCGCCGTTCCCCGTATTCGAGACCGACACCGAGCCGGCATGACGGACGACGACAACGTCAATACCCAGCTATTCGAGCGGATGCACCGCCTGCGCGAGCTGCGCATCGAACACCGCGATCTCGACGACGTGATCTGCCGCCTGTCCATGGACATCTATGTCGACGAATTGCAGCTGCGGCGCCTGAAGAAGCGCAAACTGATGCTGAAGGACCAGATCCTGAGGCTCGAAAGCGAGCTGATCCCGGACCTCAACGCCTGATGCGGCCGCGGACCCGCAATGGGGACGCTCATGCCCGCGTCGAGATTCCGGAACGCGAGTACACGCTCAGTTTCGTGCGCAGCCCCGGACCCGGCGGACAGAATGTCAACAAGGTCGCCAGCGCCTGCGTGCTGCGGTTCATGGTCGGAGCGACTGCACTTCTCGATGAGGCCGGCAGGCAGCGTCTGCGCGCGCTGGCCGGCCGGCGCCTGACGTTGTCCGACGAGATCGTGCTCGAGGCGCACCGGCATCGCAGCCAGGAGGCGAACCGGCAGGACGCCATCGAGCGGCTTGCGCAGATGATCGCGAGGGCGCGCGTCAGGCCCAAGGTGCGCAAGCCGACGCGGCCCTCACGGGCTGCGCGTGCGCGCAGGCTGGAGGGAAAACGGATTCGCAAGGACACCAAGCGCCAGCGGGCGCGGCCGCCGATCGAGTGAATGGCAGCCGGTGCGGCTGCCTTTGCAGACCAGTACCCCCTGCACCACTTCAGCTGTGGGTCACCTGGAGGATGCTGTTGCGGATCTGTTCCGACAGGACAATGCGCGCGTCTTCCGCCACCGCAAACAGCAGGTCGTCATAGGACAGGAGCCCATCGCTGTCGAGCCGGATCACGCCGCGCTGACGCAGCAGCTCGATGAAGTCCCGGAACATCGCGCGGTCGAAGAATTCCGGTGCGGCCAGCCCGTACAGCATCGACATGCGCTGCGCCATCGTGACACAGCGCTTCTCCAGCGCCTCCAGGGTCAGCACCGAACGCCCGGCGCGCAGCAGCAGTGCAATTGCCAGGTAGTAGCGTTCGATGGTCTGGATCGTCG
>JBAQWM010000327.1:0-2038 GCA_049298915.1 Steroidobacteraceae bacterium
GGGCCCTGGACGTCGTGCTCGCTACAACGCAATTGCAGGCCTACCTCAATGACGGCTACATCGTGATCATTTCGCAGGAGTCCGGCGGCGGCCCGAGCGTCACCAGCAGCAGCGCCGAGCCAGCCACCTAGCCGACCGGGTTCGCCCCAAACGGCATGCGCGGTTATCATGGAGACAGGCCCTGATCGGAGGCACGTACGTGCAAGACTCTCTTATCCGCATCGGCGTCCTCGGCGTCGTGCTGCTGTTGCAGGCCTGCAAGATCACGCCGGTTCCTGCGCCGGAGGATCCTCTGGTCCTCCAGGGCGAACAGATTTTCTTCAACGAACTCTTCGCCGGCAACGGCCGCAGCTGCGGGTCCTGCCATCGCGCCGAGGACAATTTCGGCATCTCGCCGGGCTTCATCGCCACGCTGCCGAAGACAGATGGCCTGTTTGTCGCGGAGACCAACCCCGCGCTGCAACAGGGCTTCGAGAATCCGACGCTGATGCGGCAATTCGGGCTGATCCTCGAGAACCAGGACGGCTTCGATGATCTCGCCGGCAAGTTCAACATGCGCGGCGTGCCGCACACTCTGGCCCTGCGCAATTCGATTGCGAGCAATGCCGGACCGCGCACCGGTTGGGGTGGCGACGGCGCGCCGGGCGATGGGAGTCTGCGCGCCTTCGCGGTGGGCGCCGTCGTGCAGCATTTTCCCAGGACCCTGAATCGCGTCGCGGGCGTGGACTTTCGCCTGCCGACCGATGCCGAACTCGACGCGCTCGAGGCCTTTCAGCTCTCGCTTGGCAGACAGCAGGAGCTCTCGCTGCCGCTGCCGCTCACCGGCGTGATCGCAAGGCGAGGCCAGGAGATTTTCCTGGACAACGGCCTCGGCAAGTGCAACGCCTGTCATTTCAACGCGGGCGCAAATGGCAATCCGGCGATCTTCGGACCGGGGGCGGGGAACCGCAATTTCAACACCGGCGTCGAGGCCTTGCCCGATCAGCCTGCCGATCTTGCGGGCGAGAATAATCCACCCGATGACGGCTTCGGCGTGCCCGGCAACGGCGAATTCAATACCCCGCCGCTGGTCGAGTCCGCCGATACCGGGCCATTCTTCCACAACAATTCCGTGGAAACGATCGAAGGCGCGGTGGCGTTCTACAATGGCGATGCCTTCACCGCCTCGCCGGCCGGGCAACTGCTGATCGGTGCAACCGGCGGCGCAATCAATCTCGACGCCACCCAGGTGGTAGCAGTCGCAGCCTTCCTGCGTGTGATCAATGCGCTCGAGAATCTGCGCGCGGCCGGCGCGCTGATCGACACCGCCATCGCCTACAACAATGGTCATGCCCGGCAGCTGGTGCTCATCGAGCGGGCGGGTTTTGAACTCGAGGACGCGATCGAGGTCCTGAGGGGAGGCGGGCTGCATCCCGAGGCGGTGAGCGAAATGCTGGCCGGCATGGGTTCGCTCGACCGGGCGCGCGCCGGTGGCGATCGAAAGCGCTATCTGCGAGCCGCGAAGGCGAGTCTGGGCGCAGCCCGGGGTCAACTGGAGAACTGAGATGCGCAAGGCCAATGTCTTTCTCGTCGCCATCGCCGGCGCCATCGTTGCGGCCGGCGCCCTGGCTCATCCCGCGGCCGAAATCTACATTCCGATCGGCTACTCGCCGGGTGTCTCCGGTCACAAGTCCTACATCGGCGCAATCGAGTCGCTGAGCGGCGCGCAGCGCGGTATCACGATGCGGATGAAGACGGGCGAGAAGTACCTGACGCTGGATGACTCGACCCGGGTCTACCTGCAGTATGGAGCCGCCGGAAAGAAGAACCGCCTGGGCAGCTATGCCGACTGCAAGGCGGGCCTGCAGTCCGAAGTCTACGTGGGCGAGGACGGCAAGGCGCGCTGGATCAAGATCCAGATGCCCTGAAGTTGCCGCGTGCGGACCGCAGCCGGCGCTCCACGTCGATGAAGAGCCACAGGGCCGCACCCACGATCGCAAACAGCGAGCCGCTTGCCAGCGTCGGCAACCAGCCGAAGCGATCGAGCATGATGCCGACG
>JBAQWM010000328.1:0-3612 GCA_049298915.1 Steroidobacteraceae bacterium
GCGGTTACTCCGCGACTGCAGGCGATTCCCGCCGCGCGCGCGGGAGAATCGCTCGCAATCGCGGTCGACCGTGCCGCGCGCGAGTCGGGTCTCGGCGAGGCGCTCGAAGGCATCGAAGCTGCCGGACCCGGATCGCTGCGCGTCCGTTTCAAGAACGCTTCATTCGACGCACTGGCGCTTTGTCTCGCGCGCCTGCAGCAGCAGCGTGGCGCGGTTGCGGAAACCGCCAGCGTCAATGCCAGCGGTGAGGCGGGCCGCGTCGACGCGACACTCGTACTGCGCGGTCACTGAGCGATGGCGCAGAGGGGCCTGCTGGTCGCGGCTGGGATCGCCGCATTCCTGATTTTCCTGACCGCACTGGTTCCTGCCAGGCTGCTGACGCGCTTCGCGCCACCGGGTATCGCGCTTGCAGGTCTCGACGGCACCGTCTGGTCCGGCCGCGCTTCCAGTGTGCGACTGCAGGGCCGCGATATCGGCGCTGCTTCCTGGTCCTGCAGCCCCTGGCGACTGCTGATCCTCGAATGGTCGTGCCGGATGGCGATGCAGCCAGCCGGCGGCCAATTGTCGTTCGCGCTTGGCGGCACGTTCGATTCCGACCAGATCGAGGCCCGCAACCTGAGGGGAAATCTGCCGATCACGCTGCTGGAGAATGTCGTCACGCCCGCAGGCTGGACCGGCCGGCTGGAGCTTGAGGTTGCGCAAGCACTCATCGCGGACGGCCTGCCGCAGGATGCGAAAGGGAGCATATTCGTCCGCGATCTCAGGGCCCCGGGGCCGGGCGGCGCGACGCTCGGGGATTTCGAACTGACGATCGGCGCAGGTGCGGTCGGCAGCGCCAGTCTGAGCGGCAGGCTGAATGATCTCGGGGGCCCGCTGCAGGTACGCGGCACGATCGAATTGAAGCGCGATCGCAGTTACCTGGTCAGCGGCGAGGTCGCGCCGGGTCCCGGTGCCGGGCCCGCCATATTCGAGACACTCTCCTTCCTCGGGCCTGCCGATGGCGCGGGGCGCCGGCCCTTCAGCCTCGAAGGGACTCTATAGTTTGAGCTCGCGCCAGGCATCGAGCAGCGGAAAATAGAGACCGACTCGCTGCGGGCGTCGGTCGTAGCGATTCATGATCATCGCGTAGCGTCGCAATTGCGCGCTGTAGCGGGCGAGTTCGTTGTCGAGGAACGCCTCGCGGTCGCCGCCTTCATGCGAACTCGTCTTCCAGTCGACGATCCAGCGCCGCCCCTGTGCATCCACGAAGCTGCGGTCGATCCTGATTCCCTGGACGAGGCCATCGATGAAGGCGGTCAGTGCGAGTTCGCTCGATGCTTCCGCGAGACCGGGATCGAGCAGGCGCGCTGCAATCTCGCTACCGGCCATCCGGGTCATGGCCTGCGTGACACGCTCGAGCGCAGCCTCGAGGTGCAGATCATCAATGCCGGTATCGCGCAGCTCACGCCGCCAGACTGCGGGTCGCGACGGCCACTCGCTCGGTCTCAGGCGATCGCGCACCATGCGCTGGATCTCCAGGTGCACCACCTGACCCACCGCCTGCGCAATCGTGCCGGCCCAGTCAAAATCAGGGCGTACCGAGGCGGTCGATTCCCCGACAATGCGCAAGCGCGGCAATTGCCGCGGCGCCACGGGCGCCGGCGCCTCGAAATCAGGCGGCAGCCTGCGAAGCGGCGGTGCCGCCCGTCCCGGCCGCGCGCGTGCGATATTCCCCGGTGCTGCTCCAGCTGGATTCGCCGCTGTGAGAGCGCGCTGGAATTCGGCCGCGAGCACCGGCCACAGGAAGTGCAGGAGACTGCCCCGCGGCGGCGTCCTGAGCGCCAGCCCGTCTCCTGAAGCCTCGACACTGACGCCGCCGATCAGGTGCAGCTCGCGGCGTGCACGCGTCGCCGCAACGTAGGCCAGCCGCCCGAGTTCAAGTGACGCCCGTTCCCCCGCAAGGCGCTTCATCCAGGCCTCGAGTGCATCGCCGGCGACGTCGCCGCCCTCCTCGCCGCGTCCCGCGAGCACGATGCCGCGCTGGCCCGGCGCCGTGGCAACATGGGTCCAGTAGAGCAGCCGCCGCTCCGGGCGGCGCGGCGATCGCTGCAGGTCCGGAACGATTACCACGTCGAACTCGAGGCCCTTGGCACGGTGGATCGTCATCAGCTGCACGTCGGCTGATTCGCTCCCGATTGGTGAAGCCTTGATTCCGGCTACCGCCGCTTCGATGGCGGAAGCCTCGGGCCAGCTGCCTGATTCCTGCTCGAGCAGGTCGAGCGCCGAAAACAGGAGTTCCGCGTTGGCAAGGTCGGATGCATCCTCGACGGTGGCCGGCCCCGCGAGCGCAAGCCAGGCTGCCTTCAGCCAGGATCCCAGCGGACGCGAGCCGCGCTCCGATATCGCGGCAGAGAGCCGGCGCGCGAGCGGTCCCAATCGCGTCCTGGCATCACCGGACAGGCCTGCCAGGACGGCAGGGTCGCCGATCAGGGCCGGCAGTGGACCTTCAGCCCCTGCCAGTGCGTGCAGGTCTGCCAGCGTCAATCCGCACCATGGCGCCCGCAGCACCGCAAGCCAGGCCGTGCGATCACCTGCATGCAGCATCGCCCTGAGCAGCGCGACGAGGTCGCGCACCGCCGGACGTTCCGTCAGGGACTCAAGCTCGACTCCCCGATAATCGATGCCCGCAACGCGCAGGGCAGCCAGCAAGGGCGGCAGCGACGCGCGGCTACGCACCAGGACCGCTATCGACGGCGGACTGCCCGGCTTGCCCCGAGCCAGGGCCTGCAGGACAACCCGCGCGGTCTCGCTTCCCATCGCAGCGGCGTCCGCATCGAGCATGGCGTGAACCTGTACGCCGGCCCCGGCCACATCGGGTTCTATCGCGCTTGCGGGCGAATAGCGGACGGCGCCGCGTTCGAAATCGTCCTCAGCGGGCAACAGTCCGGAGAATGTCGCATTGACCCAGCTGACGATCGACGAGCAGGAGCGGAAATTCTGCCCCAGCCGCCCGGCCTCGAGTCGCACGCCGCCGACCCCCACGCGCAGGGCCTGCAGGAACAAGGTCACATCCGCTTCCCTGAAGGCGTAAATGGACTGCATGGGATCGCCAACGCAGAACAGGCTGCGGCCATCGCCGGGCTGCCAGCCGGAAACCAGGAGTTCGAGCAGCCGCGCCTGGCCCGGCGACGTGTCCTGGTATTCGTCAACCAGCAGGTGGCGGATGCGGTAGTCGAGCGCAAGCGCAAGCTCCGTGGGCGCTGACTCGTCGCCGAGGGCGTCGCGCGCCGCTGCGGCGACGGCTGCGTAGTCCAGCCGCCCGCGTTCGGAAAACAGCGCCAGCAGTTCCGCAACCGCCTGCGGCAGACACGCGCACAGGGCATCGATGCGCTCCCATTGCGCGTCGGTCAGCCGCGCTGGCGGCAGCTGCCTGACGCGAGCCAGGACCACCGCAAGATCCGGCCGCTCGCCGAGTTCCGCCAGAATCGCCGTCATTCGCTGCTTCAGCGCTTTCCAGCGCGGCCCCGCGCTGGCCGGCAGGAATCCCTGGCGCTTGTCCAACTTCTTGCGGATGCTGCCATCGGCGGTCAGCAGCAAGTCGGCGAGCGCCTGCCACTGCGGCCCTGCGCCCGC
>JBAQWM010000329.1:0-1590 GCA_049298915.1 Steroidobacteraceae bacterium
CAGTTCCGGTTGCCCACGGCGATTGCCGTCGACCGCCCGTTGTTGCTCGGCTCGGCGATTTTTGGCATCGGCTGGGGGCTCATCGGATACTGCCCCGGACCCGCACTGGCAGGATTCGCCGGCGGCCTGCGCGATGCGATGATCTTTGTACCGGCGATGCTGGCGGGAAGCTTTGCCCACTATCTGGTGGAGCGGCGCGGTAAGATCGGCGCGGAATGAGCGCTGGCAATGACTCGCTGATTGCCTCGGCACGCGCCTGTTGCCGGCAGTCGTACGCGCCTTACTCCGGAATCTGCGTTGGCGCAGCGATCCGGGCGACCAGCGGCACCCGGTACGTCGGCGCCAATGTCGAGAATGCAGCCTATCCGCTCGGCAATTGTGCGGAGACCAGCGCGATCGCGGCCGGCGTGCAATCCGAGGGGTCCGGTTTCCGGATCGCCGAAATCGCGGTCTGGGCGACCGATCGCGATGGAAGAACGATTGCCTGCTCGCCATGCGGGGCCTGCAGGCAGCGAATTCGCGAGTTTGCCGCCGGCGGTGCCGTCGCGATCCACTTTCCGTGGCACGAGGGCGAGATCCGCACGGTCAAGCTCGATGAGCTGCTTCCATTCGCGTTCTTCCTGCCCACAGGCCCGTCCGCGCGATGAGCGCCGGATAAGTGATGGCGGCGCCTGACACGGGCGATACGCCGCTTTCCTGGATTCCGCAGGAAGCCATCCGGCGCAAGCGCGACGGCGGGACGCTCGCCGACGACGACCTGCGCGCACTCGTGCGCGGGATGGCCGATGGCAGCCTGGCGGACGCACAGGTCGCTGCATTCGCGATGGCGGTCTATTTCCGCGGCATGACGCACGCCGAATGCGCAGGTCTCACGCTCGCGATGCGCGACAGCGGGGAGATCTTCGATTGGCGCAACGAATCGCTGCCAGGACCGGTACTCGACAAGCATTCGAGCGGCGGCGTCGGCGATCTCGTGTCGCTGGCACTCGGCCCCATGCTCGCGGCCTGCGGCGCCTGGGTGCCGATGATCAGCGGCCGCGGTCTCGCGCATACCGGCGGCACACTCGACAAGCTGGAAGCGATCCCCGGCTACGCCACGAGCCCGGACGACGAACTTTTCCGCCGCACGCTGCGCCAGGCCGGCATTGCGATCATCGGCGCGGGCGGGCATATCGCGCCGGCGGACCAGCGCTTCTATTCGATCCGCGACGTGACGGCGACCGTCGACTGCATACCATTGATCGTCGCGTCGATCCTGTCGAAGAAACTGGCGGCCGGGCTCGACGCGCTGGTGCTGGACGTCAAGACCGGCAATGGCGCCGTGATGACCGACCCGGCACTTGGCCGCGAGCTGGCAATCCGCATGATCGACACCGCGGCCGAGGCGGGCCTGCGCGCATCGGCATTCCTGACGGACATGTCCGAGCCGCTGGCGCGCTGTGCAGGCAATGCGCTGGAAGTGCATGAGGCCATCAGGATCCTGCGGGGCGGGCCCGCGGATCCCCGGCTCCTGGAAATCACGCTCAGGCTCGGCACGGAAGTCATGGTGCTTGGCGGTCTCGCGGCGAATGCGGACGCAGCGCGGGCGGC
>JBAQWM010000330.1:0-5599 GCA_049298915.1 Steroidobacteraceae bacterium
GCTTTCACACGGCAGGGGTCACTGGTTCAATCCCAGTACCGCCCACCACAAGGGCTTGATACGTAGCCACTGCCAAGTGCTGCATAGCTATGCAGCGTGTAAGACAGCCTTTCGGATGGATTGCGGAAGATCTGCGGCCACGAAACGCTTGGCGGGATAGAGGTAGTCGTCCCCCGACTCGTCGATGATGCGCAACTGCCCGAGCTTCTCGGCCTTGGTGTCGGGCACCGCAATGTAGATCTTGCGGCGTTCGAGCGAAGCCTCATAGCCGGAATTATCCAGGCAGATGTAGAGAAGTCTTGCCGGTGTTGCCATATGACTGTGCCCCCTAAAGGAAGCGCTTGATCTTGAATTCCCGTCTTCCGATGCCAGTGGCACGGCCTACTTCACGGATCCCGGACCCTGTGGCGGTGGTTTCAACGCCAGTCAAGTCACCCAGGATCTCAAAGTCCATAGGGTATCGTTTCAGACCAAGGCGGGGCGGTCAAACCAAGCTGCAATCAGCGGCCTGTTTACACTTGATATCAACTCGGCTTCCGCTCGCATGGCTGCACCCTGGCTTTGGCCGGTGTTGCGAGCCGCGAGCAGTGCGCGCCGTTGCCGGAGATCCAGGAACAGGTCGCGGCGCTCCCGAAGCGGTCTGAGGACCTTGCACACGCCGGCCTTGCGGATTTCATTGGAGCTATGCTTACACTCATGGACCACTATCCAGACTCCTGCGTCGAGGACGCCACGAACCCGACACCGATCCGCCAGATGAAACCACCGACCAGTTGCTGGCGCGACTGATGGCGCCGATCGCCGCCTTCGGGTTCTTCTCCGGCTGGGCCCAGCGGCGCTACGCCCGGCGCGCCTGCAACGAGCTTCTTGCGATTTACCACGAGGAACGGCGCAGTCATCCCGAGCTATCGGGCAAGTCCCTCTACGCCCGGATCGCCGCGCGCTGGTCCGGCGGCAGCGACGAAGCCGGGCTTCGGATCGTGCGCCAGGCGGAGGAAAGCTTCGCCGATTGGCGCCATGACCGCGAGGTGACGCTGCGCGATGTCGCCGCCTATCTCATCATCGATGCTTATCTGAAGGCCAGGCCCGGCCGCCATTCGACCGCCCATATGCGGAGCATGGTTGCCCGGCTGATTCCGGCCGGCCTGTAGCTGCAGGCAGCGGCGCCCGCCGCCGCGGCGCTACGCCGTGCCGTGCTTGGTCTCGATGTGGATGCCGATCCGTTTCAGGAAATCGGTGGGAAGGACGCCGCCGATGCTGACGATCACCGCGTCGTTCTTGATATCCCGGAGCTTCCCCGAGCAGTCGACGGCGACCGATTGCTCCGTGATTTTCTGCACCTTGGACTTGAACAGGACTTCCAGCCGCCCGGCCTTGACGGCTGCGTCGATGCGGGCGCGATTCTTGGGCTTGGCGCGGTCGAAGGCCTCGCCCCGGTGTGACAGCACGACGCTGGTATCGCCGAGCTCGGCGATGCTCGCGGCCGCTTCCAGCGCGCTGTCGCCGCCGCCGACGACCAGCACGTGCTGGCCGGCGTACTGCTCCGGGTCGATCAGCCGGTAGACGACCTTTGGCAGCTCCTCGCCCGCCACGCCGAGCTTGCGCGGCGTGCCGCGCCGGCCGATCGACAGCAGCACGCTGCGGGTCTGGTACTCGCCTTTCGAAGTGCGGACCACGAAACCCTCGCCGGTCTTTTCCACCGTGTCCACGCGCTCGCTGTAGTTGATCTTCACGCCGGTCTTTTTTTCGACCCCCTGCCAGAAGTCCAGCAGTTCTTCCTTGGTGGTCTCGCGAAACTTCACTTTTCCGACCATCGGCAGCTTTGCGGGCTCGGTCATGACGACCTTGCCGCGCGGGTACTGGAATACCGCGCCACCGAGGGCCTCCTGCTCGACCGTCACGGTGCGCAGCTTGCGCGAGAGCGAGGCGAGTGCCGCCGAGAAGCCGGCTGGCCCGGCGCCGACGATCACGAGGTCGAGCATCTTGCCGTTGCCCGGGCGCGCTTCGACGATCGCGTCGACCGCCTGGTGCCCCTGCTCGATCGCGTTGCGGATCAGCCCCATGCCGCCGAGCTCGCCGGCGACGAACACGCCCTTCACGCTGGTTTCGAACTTAGGCGTGAGCACGGGAATGTCGACGCCGCGGCGCTCGCTGCCAAACACGAGCGTGATCGCGTTCACCGGGCAGACCACCTTGCAGGCGCCGTGGCCGATGCAGTCGGTCGGACTGACGAGCACGGCCTGCCCGTCGATGAGCCCGAGGATCGCATGATTCGGCTGCTCGGGGCAGGCGCGAATGCAGTTGCCGCAGCCGATGCAGAGCTTCGGATCGATGATCGGGTGCAGCGACACCGGCTCGATCAGGCCCGCGGCTTTTGCGGCCTCCGCCACCTCGATGCTCTGGCGCTCGATGACGCGGCGCTTGCGCCCGTACCACAGCATCATGGCCGCAACCGGCACCCCATACATCAGGTAGCTCATGTAGTCCACTTGGCCGGCGATCTTAGCGAAGAATGATTTTTTCGACCTGTGACGGCCCGCAAAACTGTCGCAGATCGGCGACGAAATCCGGTGCGCAGCCCGGGCCGCGGATTTTGACTCGCGAATCGAATTACATAAGACTGCAGTTGCCTACCGGAGCCTTGCAGCGCGCATGACCGATCTACCCGAGGCTCCGCAATCTTGACGCTCGAACAGCTCCTGATCCTGCTGCCCGCATTCTTCGTGGTCGCCGGCCTGTACACGAGCGTGGGCCACGCCGGCGCCTCCGGCTATCTCGCGGTCATGGCACTGCTCGCGGTCGCGCCGGAGACCATGCGCCCGACCGCGCTCGCGCTCAACGTCCTGGTGGCATCACTCACTTTCTATCGTTTTGCGGGCGCGGGGTATTTCTCCTGGCGTGCGCTGTGGCCGTTCCTGCTGGGTTCCGTGCCGCTCGCAGCGTTCGGCGGCTCCATGCGCCTCGCGACCGGCAACTACTACGTCCTGGCCGGCGTTGCGCTCGCCTTGTCGGCGGGCGTGCTCGCCTGGCGCGCTTATGGCGGGCCCCCGGCCGAGCAGCCCTCGGACCAGGCCAGCATCCCGATTCCCCCCGCGATCGCCTGTGGAGCCGCCATCGGGCTCCTGTCGGGCCTGACCGGCACTGGCGGCGGTATTTTCCTGTCCCCGATCGTGCTCCTGGCGGGCTGGGCCGGGCCGCGCCACACGGGCGGCATCACGGCGCCTTTCATACTTGCCAATTCGGCAGTGGCCCTGATGGCAGGAACTGCGACCTGGGCCTCACTGCCTGCCGCACTGCCCTGGCTCGCGCTCTCGGTACTGGCTGGCGGGCTGGCGGGCACCTGGCTTGGCCTGAAATGGCTGTCGACGCGCTGGCTGCTGGCAGCCATGGCGCTGGTGCTCGCCATTGCGGCCGCCAAGCTGATCCTGAGCACCTGAAGCCCGCAGTGACTGCTGCGGGAATCAGGCGTGGCGGCCGAGGATCTCCAGGATCTCCGCGGTCCGCTCGCGCATCAGCACGGCGTCGCCGCGCGATTCGACATTGAGCCGCACCAGGGGCTCGGTGTTCGAACTGCGCAGGTTGAAGCGCCAGCGCTCGTGCGCCACCGAAAGCCCGTCGATCGACTCGACGGAAATCGCACCCGGCACGAATCTGCGCTTGACCTCGTCGATCGCGGCCGCTTGATCCGCGATCCTGCGGTTGATCTCGCCGCTCGCGGGGAAGCGCTTGATGCGCTCGTCCACCAGCGCGGACATGGGCTGGCCCGCCTCGGACAGGAGCTGCCCCATCACCAGCCAGGGGATCATGCCGCTGTCGCAATAGGAAAACTCGCGGAAATAGTGATGCGCGCTGGTCTCGCCGCCATAGACGGCATCCGCGATGCGCATGCCCTGCTTCAGGAATGCATGACCGGACTTGCAGACCACAGCCGTGCCGCCCAGCGCCTGCACGATGTCCTGCGTGTTCCAGATCAGGCGCGGGTCGTGGACGATGCTTGCGCCCGGGTGCCGCCGCAGGAAAAAGGAGGCCAGCAGGCCGACGATGTAGTAGCCCTCGATGAAGCGGCCCTGCTCGTCGAAAAAGAAGCAGCGGTCGTAGTCGCCGTCGAAGGCGATGCCGAGATCGGCGCGCTCATTCCTGACAGCTTCGGCCGTGACCTTGCGGTTCTCCACGATCATCGGGTTGGGGACCCCATGCGGGAAATCGCCGTCCGGCTCATGGTGGAGCTTCGCGAACCGGAACGGCAGTCCGGGCTCGATGAGATCGATCGCGAGACCGGCGCCGCCATTGCCGGAATTCGCGACGATCGACAGCGGCTTCAGCCTGCTGCGGTCGATATAGCCGAACAGATGCTCGCGCCAGCCCGGCGCGATGTCGCATGCTTCGATCGTTCCGCGCTTCGCCGGGTGCCGGAAGCCGCCCGCCTCCGCGAGGCGGCGGATGTCCACGAGCCCGCTGTCGGCGCTGACCGGCCGCGACTGCTCCCGCACGAACTTGAGCCCGTTGTAGTCCGGCGGATTGTGGCTGGCCGTGACCATGATTCCGCCGCCGAGGCCGCGCGAAAATGTCGCGAAGTAAACGCCCTCGGTGCCGCACAGCCCGATGTCGAGGACATGGACGCCGGAGTCGTTGAGGCCACGCACCAGGGCCTCGGCGAGTTCCCGGCTGGAATGACGGATATCGCGGCCGACCGCGACGTGCTTCGGGCCGAGCCACTCGGCATAGGCGCGCCCGATGCGATAGACCGACTCGGGATTGAGTTCGCCGGGCACGCGTCCGCGGACATCGTAGGCCTTGAAGCAGCCCGAAAGGTCCATCGGAATCAGTTCGCCTCGAAGTACTGCGCGACCGAGGCGACGACGTGCGCGAGTTGCGCCTGCGTCAGCTCGGGATAGATCGGCAGTGCCAGCGTCTCGCGCGCCGCGCGCGCCGATTCCGGGCAATCCTCGGGGCGGTAACCGAGATAGGCAAAGCACTGCTGCATGTGCAGCGGAACCGGGTAATAGATTTCGGTGCCGATGCCGCATGCCGCCAGGTGCGCGCGCAGGCGGTCGCGAGCGGGCACGCGCACCACATACTGGTTGTAGATGTGGCGGTAACCCGGCAGCGCGACCGGTGTCGCGACCCGGTCCGCGATGCCGGCCCTGCGGAACTCCGCGTCGTAATACGCGGCATTGCGCCGCCGCCCCGCATGCCAGTCTTCGAGGTGCCGGAACTTGACCAGCAGCACCGCGGCCTGCAGCTCGTCGAGGCGGAAATTGCCGCCGATCATGGCGTGGTAATACTTCGGCTCCATTCCGTGCACGCGCAGCATGCGCAGCTTCGCGGCCAGCGCGTCGTCATTGGTCACGCACATGCCGGCATCGCCGAAGGCGCCGAGATTCTTGGTCGGGAAGAACGACAGGCAGCCGATGTCGCCGATGCCGCCGGATCTCCGTCCAGGCGGGTATTCCGCGCCGATCGACTGCGCCGCGTCCTCGATGAGGGCCAGACCGTGGCTTTGCGCGAGCGCGACCAGCGGGTCCATGTCGGCCGACTGCCCATACAGGTGTACCGGCATCAGCGCGCGCACGCGCCCGCCGGTGCGGCGATTGTAGAG
>JBAQWM010000331.1:0-6734 GCA_049298915.1 Steroidobacteraceae bacterium
GCCGTTTCGCTCGGGCAGGGAATCCTGATGGCGCTCGGCTGCAACAGCGCGAGCTACGTCGTCGGCGGCAGGCACCTGTCCGCGGTCGAGGGTTATGCGAGCCTGGGCACTGCTCCAGGATTCTGTCATCACTGTCACACCGGACGCTGCCCGGTCGGCATCACCACCCAGGACGCGGAACTGGAACTGCGGCTGGAGCCAGCCGTCGGCGCAAAGCGCGTGCGCAATTACCTGAAGACGCTGAATATGGAACTCACCACGATCGCGCGCGCCTGCGGCAAGCAGGATGTGCACCATCTGGAGAAGGAAGACATGGTCGCGCTGACGCTGGAAGCGGCGGCGATGGCCGGCGTGCCACTGGCCGGCACTTCGTGGATTCCGGGCGTCGCCCCGGCCTGAGGCGCGCAGCCGCGGCGGAATCATCCCTCTCCCCGCTTGCGGGGAGAGGGAAGCCGTTTTCTACATGCGTTCCGGCGTGTGTTCCGCCTGTACGGCGCGCAGCAGGTTGTCGCCCTCGCGCAGCCGCCGGGTTTCCTCTTCCCACTGGCGATTTTCGCCGCGAATCTGTACGACATGCCAGCCGACCCAGAAGACAGCCAGCAGGATGACCATCACGGTCTCCCACCCTACCAGCGGGTAGAGCGGACCGAGATCCATCATCGCGCCACCCCAGTCGCTGAATATTCCTGTGCTCATGATTTCATGCTCCTAAGACATCTCACTTTGCCGCGCGCGCCGCACGGGCTTCCTGAAGCACCGCGTTCCTGATTTCGTCGTCGTCGCGCGTGGCCTCGGTATGCGTAATGAGGTCCAGACCCGCAAGTTCGACCTCGCGCTGCACGCGCAGCAGGCCAGCTTTCTTCAGCAGCCAGGACAGGACATATCCCGGGATGAATCCGAGCACCCAGAACATGATCACCGCACCAGTGAACTGGCCCCACGGTGTCACCCGTGCCCATGGTTCCTCATGGCCGAGCAGCGCGTCGGGCGATGACGGGTAGCCCCACAGCAGGAAGCCGGCCGCGCAGACTCCCAGGAAGCCGGCATAGCCGTGCACGGCGACCGCGCCTACCGCGTCGTCAATCTTGAAGCGCCGTTCGACCCAGAAATGCAGCTTGTAGATGATCGCCACGATCACTGCGCCGACCAGCAGTGCCTGGATCGGGTGGTACAGGTCATTGCCCGCCGAGGCGGCGATGACGCCCGCCAGGCCGCCCGAGAATGACCAGAAGGCGTCGCCCTTGGAAATGATATAGCCGGCCATCAGGCCGCCACTGAGCGACATCAGGAAATTGAAGGTGATCGCCGAAAGCGTCGTCGGCTGCAGGTAGATATTGGTCGCCGACCAGAACACCCCGTCGCCCGCCTGGACATCGTAGATCGGGACGTTGCAGGCCGCATAGAAGCCCCAGAAGCCCGTATAGATCAGGAACAGGCCGATGCACACCAGCCACGGATTCTGTGGCGGGATATTGCGCGGCGTGCCGTCCGCCCTGAATTTTCCGATGCGTGGACCCAGATTGATCAGCACGGCAAGCGCGGTGCCGCCGGCGATCGCATGCACGACACCTGATGCATAGGCATCGTGATAGCCGAGCACTTGCACCATCCAGCCGGCTGAATGCCAGCCCCAGGCTGCGTCAATGATCCAGGTGACCGAGCCGACCATCACGGCGATCAGCCAGAACGCGCCGGACCGGACCCGCTCGATGATTGAACCGGAGATGATGGACGCCGTGGTCCAGGAGAACAGCAGGAATGCGCCCCAGAACACGCCATTGACCCGCGCCCACAGGGCGGTGTCTGCCGACGTGATATCGCCGCCGTGCGGCGCTCCACCCATGTGGGTGCCCATCAGTTCATTCCAGGGCTCGGCAAACGGCGCCGCGACCATTCCACCGGTGATGCCGGGACCATTCACCATCGCCCAGTAGAGCCACCAGCCGAACAGGTAGAAGGTGACGGTGACCAACGGTATCACCATGGTGTTCTTGACCAGCGTGTGCATGTGATTCTTGCGCCGTGACACGCCGACTTCGTAGGTGCAGAAACCCACGTGGATCAGGAACATGATCACGATCGTGACCCAGTAGTAGGTCTCCGTGAAAATGACCTGCAGCGCAGTAATGTCATTATCCATCTCGTTCCCCCTGAAATGGCTGAGTGTGTCGCCCTGACTGCCGGTTCGCCCAGCGTCAGATCATCGCAACGCGGTCGTTATTTGGATCTTTGCTTGAGTCTCCGACCGACTTCGGCTCCCAGTTCCCTGGACCGGTGGTTCTTAGGCCGCCGCAAGAGTATGCCCATTCACCTGCAACAGGCAATCCCGATGTTCGCCGCGCCGCAAGAACTACGCAGGCCCATATCTTCATTTTTCAAATACTTAGGCCATGTTCTGATGACGATTCGAAGGCCGTTTCTACAATTTCAGCTTAGGCAATGGCTGCCTGGCGCGTAGCGCCAGCGCATTGCCCGCCAGCAGTACTGCGAGTCCCAGGTAGGCAGGCGCGCTCCACCGATAGCCCTCGAAAATCGTGGATACGAGCAGCGCGACCACGGGAAACAGCACGCTCACGTAGGCCGCCCGTGCTGGCCCGATATTCTTGAGCAGCACCAGATAGAGACCGAATGCGAGCGAAGTGCCGGCAAGCGCGAGGTACAGCAGCGACACGACATACGGCCAGGAGGGGTCGAACGCGAGCGGCGCACCGCGCAACAGTGCAATCAATGCAAGGCTCCCGGCGCCGTATGCCATGCCGTAGGCATTGACGGTGACGACCGGCAGGCCGCTTCCGGTGTTGCGCATCGCCGCCATGTTGCCGAGCGAAGCGACATAGGTCGCGACCAGAGCGAGCAGGAAACCAGTAACGACGCTGCGATCGCCGGCCGCCTTGCGCAATTCCGGCAGGAAAAGCAGTGCGACACCGAGCATGCCGGCGGCCGCGGCGGCCAGGACTTTTCCCTCGATCGCCATGCCGAATATCAGTCGCGCGTTGATGAGATTGAAAAAGACGATGCCGGTGAAGATCACTGCGACCAGGCCACTGGTCAGATACTGGGTGGAGAGGTAAGTGAGCCAGTAGTTGAGGCAGAACAGCGCCGCGCCCTGCAGAGCAACAAAACTGTGCTCGCGCACTGACAGCCGCATCGGACTGCCGACCACGCGCGCATAGATAAACAGGCAGATCGCTGCAATCGAGAACCGGTAGACGAGTGAAATTTCCGGTGCGACGACACCGAGCTGGAACTTGATCGCATACCAGGTGGTGCCCCAGATCAGCACCACGAGGCCGTACAGGACATTGCTCGGCATTCGTCAGTATGGCTGAGGGCCGGCTAGAATGAGGGAACGATGACAACCTGACCAGGTCACATGTTGACAGCTTAATCAACGGGTCGCGCACGATTTCTCAGGACCAGGCTACGCGTGAGGACATGTTGAAAACTCGCTATGATGGGGCGCTGAATGAGGGGACTGCCGCATGAGTTTGGCGGTCGCGATGATCGCGACACTCGCGCTAGCTGCGTCGGCCGAGAGCCCGCGCGACGCTTCAGGCTGGCTGGACTGGTCGAATACGCTTTATTCGCGGGGTGACTACCGCGGTGCGCTGGATGCCGCGGGTCATGCCCGTGAGCTCGACCGCAGCGACGCCTGGGCCAGTTATGCCTGGGCCCGGGCGCTTGCCGCTGTCGACCCGGACAGCGCGCGACTGGCATTGCCGGGTCTGCAGGACCCCGCGACCATGCAAACGCTGCCGTCCGAAGAGCGCGCCAGACTGCAGGCGGCGCTCGGCTATCTTTGCCTCGAACTTGGGCTCGAGCCGCTGGCCGCGTTGTATTTCAATGCCGTTCTGGCGGGCACCAGCAGTCATGGCGAGGCGCAGGCTGGTCTTGCGATCCTTGCCGTGCGCCGCGGCCACTCCCGCCAGGCATTGATCCACTTCGAGGCGGTGCGTGCCACCGGCAAGCTCGAACCGTCGCTTGCCGAACTCGAGCGCGAGACGCATTTCCAGGTGGCGCTCCATGAATTCACGACAGCGCGTGATCTGCGAGATGCGAATGCCGCCAGCCGATCATACGCATCCCTCGATGAATTGCGCCCGAATCATCCCGCGACATTGCGCGCGCGCGCCGACCTGGCAAAGCTGCGCGGTGATGCGCCGGCGCGCGAGCGCGCTCTGCGCGAGTTGCTTGCAGTTGATCGCAGTGCTGCGGACGCCGCCGGCCAGCTTGTGGATACACTGCTCGAACTGAGGCGCCCTTCCGAAGCGCTGCGGGTGGCGCGCGAACTGGCGCCTGAGCGTCTCGCATTCGACCCGGTATTGCAGGCGATCGAGCGCAACTGGGTGGCGCACGTCGATGCGGCGGTCGCCTGGCGGCAGCGGGACGGGGCTGCGGGACGCGGTCGTCTTGATGTCCCACAGCTGCAGCTTGCGTGGATCGGGAGCAATCAGCGCTGGGGCCGCTTCCGTATCGCCATTGACGCGCAGGCCCCGGACGCCGGAAGCGTCGCGGCGGGCCAGCCCTATGGAAGCTCGCCATCGCTGGCTGCTGCCACCGATTCGCAGCATGACGACGGCGGGGCGATCCTTGCCCAGTGGACGCCACGCGCCGGTCTCGCGATCGAACTCGGGCACACGCCGCCTTCCTATGCAATCGCGAATCTCGTCGGTGCGCTGCGGTTCCGGGCGGAATCGCCGGAAGGGCCGATCAGCTTCGGCCTCGAACGCCAGCCGGTAACCGATTCGCTGTTGTCGCTCGCCGGCGCCACCGATCCCGTCACCGGGCGTGAATGGGGCGGCGCAGTCAGCAATCGTGCGTATGTGGAAGGCAGTCTTGGCGGCGAGGGCCTGAATATCTACGGCGATTTCTCGGGTGCCATCATCGCTGGCCAGCGCATCGAGGAAAACACGCAGTGGCGGGCCGGTCTCGGATTCTGGCGTCGTGCGGCGTCGGGCCAGGGCTGGCGAGCGCGTCTCGGCGGCCGCCTGACCGCGATGAGTTACTCGGAAAATCTCTCGCACTTTACGATTGGCCATGGCGGGTATTTCAGCCCGAGCCGATTCCTGTCCATCGGGCCGGCATTCGACATCAGCGGGCACAGCGACTCGGCGAGCTTCCAGGTCGAAGGCGGCTTGAGCTGGCAGGAATTACGCGAGGCCTCGAGTGCCTATTTTCCGAACGACAGCGTGCTGCAGTCGGCGAACGGCAATCGGCGTTACCCCAGCTCCTCGCGCGAAGGGATCGGCGCCCGCCTGACTGCTACCGTGGAATGGCGTGTTTCAGACCGCGCGGTTGCCGGTGTCCGGATCGAAGGCGTTCGCGGCGAGGATTTCGACGAGATCAGGCTACAGGTCTACACCCGCCGCTGGGACAGCGCCATTACCAGACCCGCGCGCGAGCCGCCGCTCGCGGTACTGCCGGCGGTTTACCAGCTGCTGAACTGAGGCCGCGGCCGTCTTTCAGACCCGCGGCTTGCGGCCGGCCACCAATCGCTCGAGATACTGCGCGAAGCGCCCCCCGAGTTCCGGGTGGCGCAAGGCATATTCCACTGTTGCCTCGAGATATCCGAGTTTGTCACCGCAGTCATAGCGCTTGCCGCTGAAACGATAAGCGTAAACGGCTTCGTCCGCGAGCAGCGCCGCGATTGCATCTGTCAGCTGGATCTCGCCGCCAGTGCCTTGACCAATTTTCCGGAGCCGGTCGAATATGGACGGCGATAGCAGGTAGCGACCGACGACCGCCAGATCCGATGGCGCATCCGCTGGCGCCGGTTTCTCGACGATGCGCCGCACGCGCGACAACTCGGCGTCAGCGTCTTCCACCGCGACGATGCCATAGCGGCCGGTCTCGCTGCGCGCGACCTGTTGCACGCCGACCAGGCTGCCACCCGTCTGCTGGTAGCGATCACACATCTGCGCAAGCACCGGCCGGGTCGCGTCGATCAGGTCATCGGCCAGGTGCACGAAAAACGGCTCGCTGCCGACGACAGGCTGCGCACACAGCACGGCATGGCCGAGTCCAAGCGGCGCCGGCTGCCGGATGAAGATGCAGTTGGCGTCGGACGGAAGCATGGAGCGCAGCGCATCGGCGAGGTCCTGCTTGCCCTGGGCCGCGAGCGCCGCCTCCAGATCCGCGTTGGAATCGAAATGATCTTCGATGGCGCGTTTCGAACTGCCGGTGATGAAGACCAGATTGCGTGCCCCAGCCGCCATTGCCTCTTCGACCGCATACTGGATCAGCGGCTTGTCGACGATCGGCAGCATTTCCTTGGGACTCGCCTTGGTTGCAGGCAGGAAACGCGTGCCGCGTCCGGCAACCGGAAATACTGCGAAACGGATCGGTGCGGGACGGCTCACGTGGATTCCTCGGATTCCGGGCCCATGCGCCGCGCATGATACCGGAGCCGCCGCTCGCCGGCCCGCACCGATGCCAGGAGTGATCAGCCGGTACTCTTCTGCGCCTCAAACCGGAAGTTCGCCTTGTTCCGGTCGACCAGCTTCTTGCCCAGGCCTTTGACCTTCACCAGATCATCCGCAGTCTTGAACGGGCCGTTCTTTTCCCGGTACGCAATGATTGCCTCCGCCTTTGCCATTCCGACGCCCTGCAGCTCGCGGGCGAGCGTCTTGGCGTCGGCGGTGTTGACATTGACGGGCCCGGCGATGGCGGTCGGCGCGAGCAGCATTGCGGCCAGCAGGGCCGCTACCAGTCCATTGGTGAGCATGATTCATGTC
>JBAQWM010000332.1:0-2257 GCA_049298915.1 Steroidobacteraceae bacterium
GTGCTGACGTCCGTCGTGACCGCGGCGCCGCCCCAGGTGTAGAAGCCGCGGCGATAGCCGTAGAAGCCGGTCGGGGCCGCCGTCTGTGTGACCTGGACTTTTTCGCGGGCCTCGCGGTGGAAATTGATCAGCAACTGACCGCCAACCTCGCGCCGGTAGCCGCGCAACTGCATCTCGTTGGCGATCGCGTCCTTGATGTGCTGGTTCACGAAGCCCGTGTAGGCGGCCTGCTGGCCCGGCAGCTCGTCGAAAAAGCCGAAGGTCTGGTACCCGGAAAAGCTGGCATCGGGAGCCGTTTGCGAGCGCACGGTCGCGCTTGGCGCGGCGCAGGCGGCGACCACGGCTGCCGCGAACAGTGGAAGGATTCGGATCATGCGAAGGGATCGGATCATCGAATGGTCTCCAGGGTCGAGCGTTTCACGAGATAGTAAGCCGCGCCCAGCGCGATCACCAGCGCGGACACGCCGAGCAGCCAGAGGCCGTCCGCGTGCTCGAAATCGATCGTGATGATGTGCCGGCTGACGGCGATCATCGCGACGATCATGATCACTTCGAGACGAATGCGGTGCTCGGCGAAGTACGTACGGACCGTTTCGAGCAGTTCAAGGCCCAGCAGCACCAGCAGAGCGCCACCGAATGCGTTCTGCACCCGCATCTGGAACTCCGGCGCGGAATCGATCGACAGGATCATGCCGCTGCTGATCCCGTTGTAGGCCAGCATTCCCAGCACCACTACCGCGAGGACGATGACGACCAGCAGGAAAATCTGGACGCTGATCAGAATCAGCCGCTGCAATGCGGCGTTCAGCCGATCGGCGGACAACCAGGAGGGTATTGCAGTCATTGCGCCGGAAGGCAGCGCCGGCCCTTGGGGGCCGGCCTGCCGTTCGCTTGCTCACTCAGCGTGTTGCCTTGATCACCACGCGCCGGTTGTTGGCGCGGCCTTCCCTGGTCGTGTTGTCGTCCTCCGGCTGCGCTTCGCCCAGACCGGTCGCAGTGACCGCCGAGCCCGGAATGCCGGCGTCCATCAAACCCTGCCGGACCGCATCCGCCCGGCGCTGCGACAGGGCCTGGTTGTAGGTCTCTGAGCCCGTGTTGTCGGTATGGCCTTCGACCTGGACCGAGACGCCGGTCGCGACGTCGGCCGGCAGGCTCTTGTAGGCGTCGACCACCTCACCGAGCCGCCCGCGTGCCTCGGAGGTCAATTCGGCGGAGTCCACATCGAACAGGAAGCCGCGCAGTGTGACTTCCCTGAAGCAGCCGATCGCGTCCACCTGGATGCCGGCCGCGGTGTTCGGGCAGCGGTCCTTGTCGTCGGTCACGCCGTCCTTGTCCCTATCACCCGGGGGCGGCGGCGGTGGGGGTGGCGGAGGCGGGGCCGGCTTCACGACGGGCGGCGGCGGTGGTGGCGGTGGCGGTGGCGGTGGCGGTTCGGGTTCGCTGCCGAAGGTGAAGCCGAAACCGATGAAAAGTCCCTGGAACGAGCCATCAAAGGCATTGCCGGTGGTCGCGTTTTCGATATCGTAATGGAGTCGGCGATAACCCAGGCGCTGCGCCTTGCCCTCGCTGATCTGGAACTGGAGCTGCGGCTGCAATTCGTAGGTGCTTTCGGAATCGCCGCCGCTACCGTACGAAAAAGTCGGGTTGAGCCGCCACCTCTTGGAAAGCTGGAAACTGGGGCGCAGGATAATCACCGGATCGGTAAAAGATCTTTTTCCGTTGAACGTGCCGAGCGTCTGGAAGCGAAGGGTATTCTCCAGTTCCAGGTAGCGCACGCCGAGCAGGACGTCGATGGAACGGCGCCCGTTCGAGCTTTCGAAATTTCGGCCAAGACCGCCGGTGAACATGGTGGTATCGGAGTCGAGCCTGCCGCGCTCCGGCGGATTGTCCAGCTGGGACGTGCTCATGGCCAGGTAATCGGTCTGAGCCCAGAAAACCCAGTTCGAGCGCTCGGCCCGAAGCAGCAATCCGCCGCCGAACTCCAGGGCTTCGAGCAGGTCGCTGAAACTCTTGTCTATTGCGACCGGTTGACCCGCGACGATGGCATCGCCATCGACGCCGGCGGCCCAGAGGTAGGGGGTCAACTCGACATTCCACGACTCATCTGCCTGGGCGGTCGGGCTGGCCATGCTGGCGACCAAAGCGGCGGCGACTGCCGCATGCAGGGTTCTGGTGACGAACTTCATACTGTTTCAACTCCGATGGTTCTTCGGCGCGAATTGTCCCACAGATGCCACCGGAATTGTATCAATTGGGC
>JBAQWM010000333.1:0-3019 GCA_049298915.1 Steroidobacteraceae bacterium
CCGCCGGCTGGTACGAGTTCGACGGCGAGAGCGGCGATACGGAATATGAAGGCAAGGCCCGGCTCACGCACCGGGTTCCCGCCGGCCCTGCAATCACCGCGCCGGGCGACGGCGACATCGTCGCCCACGACGCCAATCTGCTCATCCGCTGGAACAAGGTGACGACGCCGATCGTGCCCTATCTCGGGCCGGTCGAGATCGTGGGCTATCACGTCGTGGTAGTTGACATCACCGTGCCGACGCTGGCCCCGGGAGCGACCAAGACCTCGCTCAACGCCGACCTCTCGAAATCCGAGACCAGCTTCCTGGTGCCGAAGCAGTACCTCGAGCCGAATCGCATCTACGAGTTCGAGGTCCTGGCGACCGAGAAGTACGGCAATCAGACCATCACCGAGGGCGGTGTCTTCTGCACCCGCCCGATGGCAGCTGCCGATTGCGAGGCGCCGTAACTAGAGGAGATTTTCCGGGTCCAGGAGCTCCCACACCGCGAGCAGCGTCATGATGATCACCATCGCCCAGCCGAAGGTGAAAACCCTGCGCCGCACCGGCACGTAGTTGGGGACGATGTGGGCGTAGGCATGCACGATGCGGCCCGCGGCGAACAACCAGGCGGCGCTGAGCGCGGCGAGTCCCACCGCGTCCAGCGCCCAGAGCGTGAATGACACCGCATAGAACACCACCGGCACCTCGAACTGGTTGCGGATGTTGTTGTTGATCTTCATCACGCTCTCGGGCCAGGCGTCGTCGTGCAGCGCGCGCCGCGCCAGGTTCACCTGGCCGAGCCTGATCGCGCGGGATTTGGCCCAGGCGAGGAGGGTATAGACCGCGAGCGTCAGGAGCACCTGGACCAGGACCGGGGCGAAGATGAGGTTGCGGTTCACGGGCGCGAATTCTTTGCCGAGTAACGCATGGCGTATTCATCCAGCAGCCGGCGGATCATCCGCTGGTACGAGGTGTTCGACTTCCTGGCATGGGCCTTGAAGAAATCGACGCTCTTCTGACTCAGGGAAATCGTGACCTTTACGCCATCGTCCTTCAACACGAGCTGCTCAGGTGGCGGCAGAAAATTGGGGATCACCTTGATGCGGCCCAACGGCTCGTCAGTGTACCCCTTGTTTCGCTTCATTGTTTTTTCGGATATGGGTATATAGCCATACTAAAATATGGCACAAACGCCACGAAATTGATAGCAAGAAAGAAAAGGCCCGCGCCTTTCTATCGAGTCGCTTCCGCAACAGCCTGTGCGAGAACCGCTTCATCCACGCCGCGACGCCGCAGGCTGGCGACCAGGGCCTCGAGATCCGATCCGTCGAGACGCTCAAGGTCCTCGCGCAGCCCACGACCAACATAGGCGCGCATCAACGGCTGGTATCCCGAATGACCCAGTGCAGGGGCGACACGCTTCAGGTCCTCAAGCACGTCCTCTGGCATACGAAGTGTCACAGCGACCATTGGCCGGTCTCTGCGAAGGCGTTTCTGAATTCGTTCAAGATTGCTTATCGGTGCTTCGCTCTTGCGGGGCCGCGGAGCGCGCCGAGATGATCCGGATGATGCTTTCATGACTCTGATCGTAGTGTATTTACATTAGCAATACAGTGCAACTCAGATCATTGTGTGTCGCAGTTTTCAGTCCCCTGCACAGCGCCTTTTCGACCGAGTGGTGCAGGAACACGTCTGGCATCGCAATTCAATTGCGAGTCCAATTGGCATAGCCGCCGGTGGCACCCATAATGCGGCAGCCACATTTCAGGTATGCCGTCAGTCGGTCTGAGGTGGGACGTTTATGAGTCGCATTTCGATGGATGTCATTCGCACCACCGCGGCCTATTCGATGGGCGAGGCGGCGCATTACCTGAATTTGCCGCCGACGACATTGCGGGCTTGGTGCTTGGGGCAGCGGGGATTCAGGGCCGTCATCCGCCTGGACGGCAGGAGTCCCTGGGCGCTGTCTTTTCTGAATCTTGTCGAAGCCCACGTGCTTGCCGCGATCCGTCGTGAACACAAAGTTCCCTTGCCGGCCGTGCGCAAGGCACTGAAATACGTGCAAGACCACCTCGATTTGAATCGACCGCTCGTGCAGGCGGCGTTCGAAACCGATGGCGTTAGCCTGTTTGTCGAACGTCTGGGGCTGCTCATTAATGCGTCGAAAGAAGGGCAGACAGCGATGCGGGAAATTCTGCAGGCCCACTTGAAGCGTATCGAGCGTGACGGGAAAGGTTTGCCCATCAAGCTGTTCCTGTTTACGAGACGAGATGGCGCCGCACAGGCGCCCTCGCCGATCGTCGTGGACCCGCGCATTTCGTTTGGTCGCCCCGTGCTTGTGGGCAGGAGCGTGCCGACCGCCGTGCTCGCCGACCGATTCAAGGCCGGTGATTCATTGAAGGAGCTCGCGGAGGACTATGAAGCGCCGTCGGAGGCGATCGAGGAAGCCATCCGCTGCGAGCTCGATCGGCAAGCTGCGTAGCGGCTCGGTTTTTACCTCGATGAGTCGATTTACTCGCGCAACTTGGCGGAGGCGCTAACTGCGGCGGGCGTAATTGTCCGGCGTCCGGGCCGCGACGTGCCATTTGGCACGCCAGACGAGGACTGGCTGACCCTGGCTGGCCAAAACGGCTGGATTACCCTGCTGCGAGATAAGCGCGTGCGGCATAGGCAAGTCGAGCGGACTGCAATCGTTGAGGCAAACGTCGCGGCGTTCATCTTCACTGGCGGGCAGGTCTCGGCGAGTGACACGACCAAAACGTTGCTTCGCCTGCTCGACAAGATGATCAACATCGCAATAAGCGAGCCGCGGCCGTTCCTTTACACGATAACCGCGGGTGGCACATTGGGCCGAACGAGACTATCCAGAACCTGACTGGGATCTCGCAGCAGCAATGAAAAGGCCCGCGCCTTGCGGCGCGGGCCTCATCGACTGCTCCTGCCGGGAGTTCAGTCAGGCTTTCGCTCAGGGCCTCTGGAGCGCAATCGCCACGTAGTTTGCCGTGAGCGTGAAGCCGCCGGCGTCGTAGGCCCCGTG
>JBAQWM010000334.1:0-2961 GCA_049298915.1 Steroidobacteraceae bacterium
ATGGCGGTGCGCGTGCCAGCGGCGCAGTATGGCCGCGCCACCCGGCAGCCGGAGGATCCAGAGCAGGACCCTGACGGCGAGACGATCGGCGGTGCTCAGGCCGAAGGGGCGATGCAGTGCTTCGTAAAGCGCCGGCTGCTCCTCCATGACCGCGACGGCCTGCGCCGTGAATTCGAATTGCCCCTCGGCGCAACGGATGCGCCAGCGAGCGGGCATCACATCAGGATCGCCAGCAGGTTCGACGACCGGGCTCGTCAGCAATGCGGGCAATGCCGGACCCTGATAACGGGCGATGTCGAGAATTCGCCGGCCGGCGCTGCCAGCGCTCCGGTAACGCAATTGCCCCGCGGCACCGTTCGATTCGAGGCGATACACCGCCGATTCGCCGGATTCAGGCATCGCAGCACTATAAGTCACCGGCGGTCATCGCAACCAGCAGTCGCAATCCGGCATGATCCTCGTCATGACATCGCGATCAGGACTCCAGGCGCTCCTGGCCTGCCCCGCCTGCAATGGCCGGCTGACCGGCTCGAGTTGCCTCGCCTGCCGCATCGATTTTCCGATGATCGGCGACATCCCCTGGATGATGCCGGAACCGCGCGCGGCATTGCTCGAGTGGCGCGGACGCCTGCATTACCTGCTCCTGCACTACGCTGCCGAGGCCGCGCGCCAGCGCAGGGATCTCGAGCAGGCGCCGGCCGGCAGCCTGCGGCGACGGCGACTCGAGCATGTCGCCCGCGCCCTCGATGACCAGGCCGAGCGGATCCGCGCCCTGATGCTGCCGCTCGGCTTGAGCGGACGCGCCGATACTCATGCCGTGCATGTCGCCGTGGGTACCGAGCTGCCCCTCAGCCAGGGCCTGTCCAGTTATTACACCAACCTGCATCGCGACTGGTGCTGGGGCGAGGTCGAGAACGCAGCGGGCCTCGCTGCCGTCATGGGAGCGCTGCCATCAGGGCCGCGGGATCGCGTGCTGGTGCTGGGCGCGGGCGCGGCGCGCCTCGCCTATGACCTGCACTGTGCCCTGGAAACCGAACTGACCGTCGCGCTCGACTTCAATCCACTGTTCATGCTGGCAGCACGCAGGATCCTCGATGGCGAAACGCTCGAACTATATGAATTCCCGATTGCGCCCAGGAGCATCGAGGAACATGCCTTGCTCAGGCCACTTGCGGCACCCGCCAGACCCAGGTCGGGCCTCGAGCTACTGCTGGCGGATGCATCTGCGCCGCCATTTCAACCCGGATGTTTCGACCTGGTCGTGACGCCCTGGTTTATCGACGTGGCAGGAGAACCGGTCGCGCGGCTGCTGCCGCGGATCAACAGGCTGCTCGCGGCTGGCGGCCTCTGGATCAATCATGGGTCACTGGCTTTCGCCGACCGGTCTGCAGCCGATTCGGTATCGCTGGAAGAGCTGCTCGATTCCCTGCCAGCCGCCGGCTTCGCGCGGCCCGAGCCGGCTGAAAACCAGTTGCCCTACCTCGCCTCGCCCGCCAGCCGCCACGCACGCCTGGAAACCGTCATCACATTCGGCGCCCGCAAGGTGAGCGGTGTCGAGTCGCCGGCGCCGGGTCGCGAGTGGCCCGAATGGCTGCAGCGCTCCGACCTGCCGGTCCCGGCGCTGCCGCAGTTTCGCGAGCAGTCCCTGTCGACCAGGGTCTACGCATTCCTGCTCGCGATGATCGATGGCGAGCGCACGATCCGGGACATGGCGCGGCTGATGGAACAGCAGAAACTGATGACAGCCGCGGATGCGGAACCGGCGATCCGGCAGTTTCTGGGCCGCCTGCTCGAGCAGGCTGAGCAGCGGCCCGGGTATTGAAACTGCCTGGCGGTCAATCCTCGTCGTCTTCGTCCGCTTCCAGCATCTGCCCGCGGATTTCGCCGCCCGGGAAAACGTTGGTATGCACATTCGCGTAAACCAACCCGTCCCGCATGGCAAACGCCAGGGCAGCGATGTTATTGACAGGTCGGCCGGTCGGCCCTGTGCAGTCGGCTCCGGTGAAGTTGGCGTTCGTGAGCGTGCCACGGATTCTCCTGCCATCGAATGTCAGAGGACCCGGATTGACCAGCCCGAAGGCCACGGGCCCGTTCGCGCCCGGACGATTGCAGTGAAAATGCGCTGCGGCGAATGTGCCCACCAGATTGATGACTTTGAGATCCACCGTCACGCTGGTGAATGCCCGGTCAAATTTGGCGGTGATCCTGCCGATGGCAGGGGTATTAGCGCTGGGCATCTCCTGGGCGCCGGACAGGAACGCCTCGAATTCCCGGTCGTCGGCGGAAGCCATGCTCGAGACAGCAAGAACTGTTGCGGCCAGTATCGATGTCGAAAAAAGTTTCATCTTGGATCCCCCGCGGTTGACGCTTGTTGAGCCTTCCCGTCAGGGGAAGACTTCAGCGCGATTGTCAGTGGAGAAATCAGGATACGCTTCCGGGAGCGCGGGCGTAAGGACTCCCGGCGTCACCCCCATCATGCCGAATTGTTTTGCGCGGATGCGAATTTCTCTTGACACGCCTAGAGATAGGCAGATAGTTCCGCATCATAAATGGTGGTGCGCCCGGAGCGACCCGCCGCGACTGACAACATAATGTCGGTCACGCCCGCCGCCCAGACTGCCAGCAACTGGTAGTCAGAAACGGACGTCCCATCGGGACGCAGGGGGATACAAACATGCGCGCAAGAGGCACGGTCGCGACAGCGTCCGGTAGCAGGAGCGGTGCCATGAAACACACGCTCGTTGCGATACTCGCCGTCGCGTTCGCCGGTGTTCTGAATGCTTCATCACCCTCGCTTTCGAACGCCAGCCCGTCAGCGACGTCCAGCGTAGTGCCACAGAAGGCCGGTCCCATCTCGTCCGTCATCATGCCGAAGCCGTCCGAAAAGGAAATGGCACAAGGGAGAGTGCTCGTCAAATTCCGGATGGGGATGTTGGACTCCGCATCCCTGTTTGTCCCGCC
>JBAQWM010000335.1:0-2461 GCA_049298915.1 Steroidobacteraceae bacterium
GGATCAGGGCGTGCCGGAGGCCTGTTACGTCGCGCCGAAGTCGGTACTGGTCTTCGATCACCTGACGCGCGGTGTGACACTCCTGCATGACGGCGATGAGGCGGAGCGGCAGGCACTGAAGCGCGAGATCATGGCGGCGCTTGCGGGCCCGATGCCGCGGGCGGCCCGGCGGTTCCGTTATGCCCCGGCGGCCGCGAGTCTCGGCCGCGACCAGTTCATCGGCGCGATTGCACGCGCGAAATCGCATATCGTCGCCGGCGACATTTACCAGCTCGTGCTGTCGATACGCTTCGACGGTGAATGCGAGCTCGACCCGTTCGAGGCGTATCGGGCGCTCAGGCTGCTGAATCCCTCGCCATACATGTATTACTGCGAGGCCGGCGACGTGACCGTGGTCGGATCCTCGCCGGAGGCGCTGGTGCGGCTGAATGGCAGGCGTGCGCAACTGCGCCCGATCGCCGGCACGCTGCCACGCGGCGCCGATTCGGCGGAGGATGAGCTGCATGCGGCGCGCCTGCTCGCGGACCCCAAGGAAAACGCCGAGCACGTGATGCTCGTGGACCTCGCGCGCAACGATCTCGGGCGGGTCGCCAGCGCCGGTTCGGTGATCGTCGATCCCTACCGGCTGATCGAGCGCTACAGCCATGTCATGCATATGGTCAGCGGCGTCACCGGGGAGCTGGAGCCGGGGCGCGATGCTTTCGATCTGTTTGCCGCGGCGTTTCCGGCCGGTACGCTGGTTGGCGCGCCGAAAGTGCGCGCCATGCAGATCATCGATGAACTGGAGCCCGTCAGCCGCGGGCTCTATGGAGGTACGGTCGGGTACTTCGGCAGGGGCGGGGACATGGACCAGGCCATCACGATCCGTACATTGGTGTTTGCGGATGGCCGTTACAGCTACCAGGCCGGCGCCGGCATCGTCGCTGACAGCGTCCCGGAGCGCGAGCATGATGAAGTCCTTGCAAAGAGCGCAGTGCTGCGTCGCGCACTCGAACTGGCGGAGGGCGGCCTTTGAAACCACGGCTGCTGCTGATCGACAACTACGACTCCTTCACCTACAACCTGGTGCAGGCGTTTCTCGTGCTCGGAGCCGATGTGCTGGTGCATCGCAACGACCGCATCACGCTGCAGGAGGCGCTCGCGATCGCACCCACACACCTGTGCGTATCGCCGGGTCCTGGCACCCCTGCGAATGCCGGCATATCAATGCGCATCATCGAGACATTCGCTGAACGCGTACCGGTGTTCGGCGTCTGCCTTGGCCACCAGGCGATTGTCGAAGTATTCGGCGGACGGGTCGTGCGCGCGGCCCGCCTGATGCATGGCAAGACTTCGCCGGTGCTGCACGACGGCCGCAACCTCTTCGCTGGCCTGCCGAATCCATTCGAGGCGGGGCGCTACCATTCGCTGATCGCCGAGCGGGAGCAGATCCCTGATGCACTCGAAACGACCGCCTGGACCGCGGAAGGCGAGATCATGGGCGTGCGGCACCGGACATTGCCGGTCGAGGGCGTGCAGTTCCACCCGGAAAGCATCCTGACGCCTGATGGTCCGCGCCTGATGGCGCGATTCCTGCAGGGGAGCGGGCGAGAATGAGCCGGCTCGGCAAGGAGACGCTCGAGTCCTTGCTGGAACGCAGGAATCTGGCGGAGAACAGCGCATACCAGCTCATGCTCGAGCTGACCGATGCCGAGATGGCGCCCGCAATGGCGGGGGCGCTGCTGGCGGCGCTCCGGATCAAGGGTGTGACCGCGGACGAGGTTCGTGGCTTCGCGCGCGCAATGCGCTCGCTGGCGCGGCGGCCCAGGATTGCGGTAGATGGGCCGATCGCGGATGTCGTCGGCACCGGGGGCGACGGTTCGCACAGCCTCAATCTTTCGACCGGGGCGGCGCTACTGGCCGCCGCCGCCGGCGTGCGCATCGTCAAGCATGGAAATCGTTCCGTCTCTTCGCGCTCCGGCAGCGCGGATGTGCTGGAGGCCCTGGGTCTGCCACTGCCGCTGGACGAGACCGCAGCCGGGCTGTGCCTCGAGCGCACCGGCTTCACATTCCTGTTCGCCCCGCATTACCACCCGGCGATGAAGGCGATCGCGCCGGTGCGCGCCGCACTCGGTGTACGCACGATATTCAACCTGCTGGGTCCGCTCGCCAATCCCGCGGAAGCGCCTTACGCTGTGATCGGCGCCTGGAGTCTCGAGGTCGCAGAACTGATGGCGGATACGCTCTCGGGCATGCAGATACGGCGCATGTTCGTCGTGCACGGCGACGGCGGCTGGGATGAGCCGACACCGGCCGCGCCATTCACCATTCTTGACGTGCATCAGGGTTCGGTGAAGCGCGCCAGGAGGGCAGCTGCCGATTTCGGACTGCCGGCGTGTTCCGAGCTGGAACTGAAGGGCGGGGACGCCGCGCACAACGCGGCGCGCCTCGCCGCGGTGTTGCGCCGCGAGGAATCAGGCGC
>JBAQWM010000336.1:0-3398 GCA_049298915.1 Steroidobacteraceae bacterium
GACATCTTCTGCACGGAAGGGGTCCTGACTTCGGCAGGTTCCCGGATGCTGTCGAATTTCATTGCGCCATACGACGCCACGGTCGTCGGCCGACTCGCGGCAGCCGGCATGGTCATGCTGGGCAAGACCAATATGGACGAGTTCGCAATGGGCTCGTCGAACGAGAACAGCTGGTACGGTCCCGTTCGCAATCCCTGGGACGGAACGAAAGTGCCCGGTGGCTCCTCGGGTGGATCGGCCGCAGCGGTTGCCGCACGGCTCGCGCCCGTTGCCACCGGCACCGATACCGGTGGTTCGATACGCCAGCCAGCGGCGCTGACCGGCCTGACCGGGATCAAGCCGACATATGGCAGGGTGTCGCGCTACGGGATGATCGCTTTCGCCTCGAGTCTGGACCAGGCGGGCGTTCTGGCACAGTCGGCCGAGGATGCCGCACTGGTGCTTGGCGCGATGGCGGGCCACGATCCGCGCGATTCGACCAGTGTCGGTGTAGCGGTACCCAACTATGCGGCTGGGCTCGGCCGTCCCATGAAAGGCCTGCGGATCGGCGTCATCGGCGAATTCTTCGGCGCAGGACTCGAGGAAAGAACGGGCCGTGCCGTGCGCGAGGCGCTCGAGGGCTTTCGCGCGATGGGTGCGGCAATCGTTGAACTCAGCCTGCCGAATCTTCCATTATCGGTGCCGACTTACTACGTCGTCGCGCCTGCCGAATGCTCATCCAATCTCTCGCGCTTCGATGGCGTGCGATTCGGCCACCGCTGCACCGATCCTCGCGACCTCCAGGATCTCTACAAGCGCTCGCGCGGGGAAGGATTCGGCGCCGAAGTGAAGCGCAGGATCATGACCGGCACCTATGTGCTGTCGGCCGGTTACTACGACGCCTACTACCTGAAAGCCCAGAAAGTGCGAAGTCTGATAAATGCCGACTTCCGCAGCGCGTTCAGGGACGTCGATGTGCTGATGGGTCCGACGACACCGACACCGGCATTCGCGATCGGCGCAAAGGTGGACGACCCGGTCACGATGTATCTGAACGACATCTACACGATTGGCGCCAATCTGGCGGGATTGCCGGCGGTTTCGGTTCCCTGCGGGCTGGTGGACGGGTTGCCGGTCGGCCTGCAGATCATCGGCCCGCACTTCGCCGAGGCGCGCCTGCTCGCCACCGCCGATGCCTGGCAGCGCGAGACGGAATGGCATCGCAAACTGCCGCCGCTCTTTGCCTGAGGTCCCCATGAGCATCGAATGGGAAACCGTGATCGGCCTCGAAATCCACGCGCAGCTCGCGACCCGCTCGAAGATCTTCTCCGCTTCCGCGACAGCCTACGGAGCAGCGCCGAATGTGCAGGCGAATCTCGTCGATCTGGGATATCCGGGCGTGCTGCCGGTGCTGAATCGCGAAGCCGTCCGGATGGCAGTCCGATTCGGGCTCGCGACCGGTGCGAAGATTGCGCGCCGCTCGATATTCGCACGCAAGAATTACTTCTATCCCGACCTGCCGAAGGGCTACCAGATCAGCCAGTATGAGCTCCCGATCGTCGAGGATGGCGAGGTTGCGATCGTACTCGAGGAAGGAGCGCGGAAAACCATCGGCATCACGCGTGCGCACCTGGAAGAGGACGCCGGCAAGTCCCTGCACGAAGGCCTCGGCGCACAAAGCGGTATCGACCTGAATCGCGCGGGCACCCCGCTGCTCGAGATTGTCTCCGAGCCCGACATGCGTTCGGCGCGCGAGGCGATCGCCTACATGAAGAAGATCCATACCCTGGTCCGGTATCTGGAGATCTGTGACGGCAACATGCAGGAGGGTTCATTTCGCTGCGACGCCAATGTGTCCGTGCGTCACCGGGGCCGCCACGAGTACGGCACACGCTGCGAAATCAAGAACCTCAATTCCTTCCGCTTTGTCGAACGCGCAATCAACTATGAAGTTGCCCGGCAGATCGAGTTGATCGAAAGTGGTGGCAGCGTGGTGCAGGAAACACGGCTGTTCGATGCCAACCGCAATGAAACCCGGCCGATGCGGTCGAAGGAAGAAGCAAACGATTACCGGTATTTTCCGGATCCCGACTTGCTGCCGCTGGTTCTCCATGAATCATTCATCGAGGAGATCCGTGCGGAACTGCCGGAATTGCCGGACCGCAAGGCCGAGCGCTTCGCAAATGAGCATGGCCTGTCAGCCTATGATGCGGGCGTGCTGACCGCGAGCCGCGAGCTCGCGGATTACTATGAAGCAGTAGTCGGCATACTCGGTGGCGAGGCCAAACTCGCAGCCAACTGGATCATGGGCGATTTCTCCGGCTTCCTGAACCGTGACAATCTCGAGATCAGCCGGTCGCCGGTCAGCACCCGGCAGCTCGCGGGCCTGCTGGCACGAATCGCCGACGGCACCATATCCGGAAAGATGGCGAAGGAAATATTCGAGACAATGTGGGACGGCGGAGCGGATGCGGATGCGATCATCGACGCCAAGGGCCTGCGCCAGATCACCGACGCCAGCGCGATCGAGCGCGCCATCGCAGGAGTCATCGAGTCGCACCCGGCGCAGCTCGCGGATTACCGGTCCGGGAAGGACAAGCTGTTCGGATTCTTCGTCGGTCAGGTCATGAAGGCAACCGGCGGCAAGGCGAACCCGGCACAGGTCAACGAGCTCCTGCGCAAGATGCTCGCGGGCTGAGGATTCCCGATGCCCGAGGGCGACCTGCTGCACCGGTTCCTGTTCGAACGCCTCCCGGTCCGTGGCCACATCGTGCGACTCGACGCGAGCTGGCACGCGGCGATCGAGCACCAGGACTATCCGCCGGCCGTCGCCGAATTGCTGGGACAGGCGATGGCCGCGAGCGTGCTGATGGCCGGTTCGCTGAAATTCGAGGGTCGACTTTCAATCCAGGTCGAAGGAACGGGGCCGATGCGGCTGCTGGTCGCTCAATGCACGCATCGCCACGCGATCCGCGGTGTTGCCCGGTATCGCGGTGCGGATGCGGACGCGCGGGGCATCATCGAGTTGTGTGGACCGGGCCAGCTCGCGGTCACGATCGAACAGGAAGGACGCGCCGACAGCTATCAGGGCGTGGTGCCACTCGACAAGCCGGAATTGTCATCCTGCCTCGAGCAGTACTTCGAGCGTTCCGAGCAGCTCCCCTCGCGGCTGCTGCTGGTCTCCAGGGCGGAGCGTGCCGCGGGTCTGCTGCTCCAGCGCGTCGCCACAGGCGGACCGGCGGTGGCGGCAATGCAGGACGCGGGAACTGACGACGCGTGGCGGCGCATCGGGCTGCTCGCGGCGACGCTGTCCGCGTCTGAACTGCTGCAGCTGCCCTGCCAGGAACTGTTGCGAAAGGTGTTTCCGGAGGACGACATCCGGCTGTTCGCAGGCACGCCGGTCTGGTTCCAGTGCAGCT
>JBAQWM010000337.1:0-5391 GCA_049298915.1 Steroidobacteraceae bacterium
GTCGCATCCAGTCCCGGCCGGTCGACTGCGCCGGCAATCGCTTTGCGGTTCCCGGTCACTGGGTCGAACTGCCGGCCCGGTGGACCGCCCCAGACACTGTCTTCGACCAGCTCAGGGGTCTCGACGTACTGCAGCCGATGGCTGCGCCCGACACCGAGAAGCGCATTGATTGCCGTGGAATTGCGTTCGCCGCCCTCGAGCGAAGCGATCCGGACCGTCCGCTCATAAAGGTCTTGCGCCATCGCGTAGCGTCCGGTCAGTTCAAACCAGTTCGCGAGCCTGCCAATCGCGGGCAGGATGTCTGGGCTATTCGGACCAAATTCCTGTTCGGCTGCGAGAACGGCATACCGGCGCGCTCGATCGATGCCTTCGATGTCGCCGATCGCCTCGAAACTCGAGGCCATTCGATCAAGCAAGTCCAATTGCCCGGTGTTGAACAGCCCGTGGACCCGCCGGCTGATTACTATCGCCTGCTGCAATAATGCAATTGCCGCGTCATGCGCGCCCAGGGACGCCTGGGCCTCAGCGAGATCGGCCAGGGGTTCAATGAATCTGGGGGAAGCGATTGATTCTGTGACTTCCAGCAGTTGCAACGCTCGCTGCAAGCTTTCCGAGGCGGCACTGGCGTTTCCCACGAGAAGTTGGGCCTTGCCCAGGCGGTGGTAGGCGACCGACATCTCGTCGGTTCCCGCGTCCCGGGACTTCTCAATCTGTACAATTTCCGTCGCACGCTGCAAGTCGCCGGGGTACTCGCTAGCCGGCAGCGTCCCCTGGAATTCCCCATCGGCCGGATTGCCCGACTCGCCTTCCGTCTGGCTCGTGTCCTTGGCAGTCAGGGATCCAGACAGGAGCGAGCTGGCCAGGATCAGCCATCGCATAGAACTATACGCGCGAGGAATCTGCATTCTCGCCCCGGCCCTTTTTCATTGCTCCAAAGGATTGCGCGCTTTCCGACCCTCAATTGCAAGTGTGACCCCCAGTACTGTCGCAAGTTCGACGCCGCGGACAACGCCCCGGCGATCGAGTGTTGCGTGGCAAGCGACGCGCGTACAATTCCTGCGCCGGCGGCGCCCATGCGCCACGGGAAAATGGCAACAGACCCGGGGTGGCAATGATGGAGACGCAGGCATTCCTCTGCTGGAAATGCGGCGCATCGCTTGCCGATCTCAGCCTGCCGCTGTCCCGGACCGATGAATGCCGGTCCTGCAGGGCCGAGCTCCATGTCTGCCGCATGTGCCGGTTCTACGACACCAGCAAGGCAAAGAGCTGCGCCGAGCCAGTTGCCGACGAGGTACTGGACAAGACCAGGGCCAATTTCTGCGGTTATTTCCAGCCAGCGACCGGCCGATACTGCGCTCCCGATGGAACCGGCGACCGGGCAAAAGCGGCCCTCGAGTCGCTATTTAGCTCCAAAAAGTGAAGTCGTCGGCGATTCGGGGTTCCCTACTCCCGGCCATTCGTCCACAATGCCGGTTCTGCCATCCGCCACCGGATTCCCGATTATGACTTCAGCCACAAGCACCGAACCGCCGCGCATTCTTTGGCCCAATGTGCTCATGTTCGCGATCACATTGCTGGCCGCGGTCGTGATCGTGCCCTGGTACGGCTTCGCATTCGGCTACAGCACCGCTGCCTGGGTCTGGTTCGTCGTGCTGTTGTACGCAAATGGCCTGGCAATCACCGGTGGCTATCACCGGCTCTGGTCGCACCGCACTTACGAGGCGCACTGGTCGCTCAGGTTCATCTACATGATCCTCGGCGCGATGGCGCTGCAGAACAGCGTGCTGGTATGGGCATCGGGCCACCGCGACCATCATCAGCATGTCGACGATAATGAACGCGACCCCTACTCGGCCGGCCGCGGTCTCTGGTTCTCGCACATCGGCTGGATGTTGCGCCGCTATCCCAGCGGCGAGACGGATTTCAGCAATGTCCGTGACCTGCAGAAGGATCCACTGGTTGCATTCCAGCATCGTTATTACTACGTGCTGGCGATCGGACTGAATGTGCTGGTGCCGCTCGCGCTCGGCTGGCTGCACGGTGACCTGTGGGGCGTTTTCCTGCTGGCCGGCGTTCTGCGCCTGGTCGTCAGCCATCACTTCACATTCCTGATCAACTCCGTCGCCCACGCCTTCGGGCGGCAGCCGTATACCGACGCAAACAGCGCGCGCGACAACGGCTGGCTCGCGGTCCTGACCTATGGCGAGGGTTACCACAATTTCCACCATCAGTTCTCCCACGACTACCGCAATGGCATCCGCTGGTGGCACTGGGATCCGAGCAAGTGGATCATCGCGGCGCTTTCCTGGATCGGGGTGACGCGCCGGCTGAAGCGCACACCGGCCGTGGCGATCCAGCGTGCCCGCCTCGCGATGCAGTTCCGTCGTGTCGAGGCGAGCCTGGAACGGCGCAAGCTTTCGCTGCCGCATGTCGATTTCGAGCAAATGCGCTCGCGATTCACGCGCGAATACGACCTGTTCGCATCGACACTGGCGGAATGGTCCCGGCTGACCGATGCCTGGTACGCGCGGGCGCGTGAGCAGATCGTGCATCGCTGGGAAGAAACGAGCTTCAGGATCGAGACCCGCGCGATCCTCTATCAGCTCCGGATGCAGCATCGTCGGCTGCAGCTGCTCGGGGCCCAGCTCGCCTGACCGGCAGGCCGGCTCAAGACCCGACTGAGCGCAGGGGTCAGGGCTGACCCCGCCAGCCCGCCCCATGGCCGATTCTGGGGGTCCCGACCGGGGCCCAGGCCCGCTTTCCAGGACATTTCCAGGGCAAAATATCCGACTGTCGCCAAGTAGCGACAGTCTGGCGGGCCAAAAAGCCTTCGTCAGACTCGCCGACAGGCTCCCAACTGGCTACTCTTGCAGTTTCCCTAGCCCGGAGTACATGTCATGGCGATCTGGAAGGACATAGTTGCAAAAGAACCGGTGCAGCCCGATCTGCCGAGCGGCGCACAAGCGCCGGTCTCACGGCCGCGTCCCGAACCAGTTCCAGCCACGGTGGCGCAGCCCGGCACCGCGCGCAAGGAGCTGAAGGAATCCGTCATCGCGAGCGGCCTGACATTCGAAGGCAAGATCGAGGGCAACGGGCACGTGCGCATTTCCGGACGATTCAAGGGCGACGTGCACGTGGATGGCTCGCTGACCGTAGAGACCGGTGCGCATCTCGCGGGTTCGGTGCGCGCGGCGACGGTCGTCGTCGCCGGCGAACTCGAAGGCAACATCGAGAGCGCCCAGAAAGTCGAACTGCACCAGACCGGCGTCCTGAATGGAGACGTCAGCGCGGGCGCCCTGTCGGTCGCGAGTGGCGCGCGAATGCGCGGCCGGGCCGAGTTCGGCTGGAGCGACACAGGCCTGCAAAAGACAACGACGCGCAACTGACACGCGCGGATCCGATGACCCGACAGACAGTGCCCATCGGCAAAACGAGATCGTGCCCGCACTGCAGAGCCACGATCCTCGAGAGTGTGGCCGTATGTCCCGGGTGCAAGCATCATCTGCGGTTCGAGGCGCGCGGCCGCAGCGAGCCGGCGCGTACTGGCCAGGTCGCGCTGAAGGTTTCGGGCCAGTTTGCGCGGAGTGTGACGGAGGGGCCGGGGGAATATTCCGTCGTCGTCGTGATCCGCGACGCGAGCGGCACTGAGCTCGCCCGCAAGGTGATCGGTGTCGGGGGCCTCGCGCCGGGCGAGGAGCGTACCGTGGATCTCACAGTAGAGATCTTCAGTCCATGAGCCTGAATATCATCGAGCTGCATCATCACGCGGTCCGCGTAGCGGACACGCATTCGGCGGCCGCCGAAGCACGGCGCTTCTACACCGAGGTACTGGGTCTCGGCACCGACGATGGCGCCGCCGGCCATCGGATCAACGCGGGCCCCACCGGCCAGATTCACCTGATTGGCGCTGCCGCAGACCGGCCCGCGAGCGACGACGGCATAGACACGACGGCGCCGCACGTGGCGCTTGCCGTTGCCAGCATTGCCGAGGCCCAGGCGGAGCTCGACCGGCTGGGTGTACGCTATCGGGTGGTGCCGGGCGCTTCCGGACCGGAATCCCGGCAACTGTACCTGAACGACCCAGCCGGCAATCTTGTCGAGCTGCACCAGATCGGGACCTGCCGCTGTACGGCGCGTTCGCGCAATGCGCCCCCCGTCCACGCTCGCGTCTCGGGAACGGTGCTGTTCGCGGACATGCGCGGTTTCACCACGGTCGCCGAGCAGCTCAGTCCGGACGACGTCGTGCCGCTGCTGAACGAGTATTTCTCGATGCTCTCGGCAATTACCACCGAGTACGGCGGCACCGTGTTTCACATCGCGGGCGACGGGCTGATGGCAGGATTCGGCGTGCCGTACGCCGAAGCCGACGCCAGCATCCGGGCAGTGGCTGCCGCCCGCACCATGATCTCGGAATTTGGCAGCCTGGCCGGAAGCTGGAGGACCAGACTGGGGCTCGTGACCGGCATCGGCATCGGCATCAATGCGGGTGATGTGATCGTCGGCAATGTCGGCGCGCCGGATCGGCCGAGCTACACGCTGATCGGTGACACCGTCAATGTGGCGGCGCGACTCGTGCAGCGCGCCCGTGCCGGCGAGGCGCTGTTCTCGAGATCCGTCTGGCAGGGGCTCGGCGCGGGTGCCGACGGAATCGTCGAACTGCCGCCGATGCTGCTGCGCGGCCGCACGCACCCGGTCGAAATCTACTGCCTGCCTTCCGTCATGCGCCTCAACCTGAGGCCGGTCACGGCCTGAGCGATCCTCCGCGCCTGCACTGGTTTACCATCGCAGGCAGATGAGCGCTGCCGCGCGGATCGCAGGGTACTGGACGAATGCCACGCAGGCGCTGCAGCGCATGCTGCTGTCCGCGCTGCCGCTGCTGTTCTTCGTGCTGCATGCCACCGGTCTGCTGCCGCTCGAATTCATACAGCGCATCGAGAATTACCTGTACGACGTGCGCGTCGAATTCATGATGCCGCGCGTCGTCGATCCGCGCATCGTCATCGTCGATATCGATGAGGCGAGCCTCGCCGCCGAGGGTCAGTGGCCCTGGCCGCGCGCAAAGGTTGCTGCGCTGGTCGACGCCCTGTTTGACGATTTCGGCGTTCGTACGCTCGGTTTCGACGTGCTGTTCGCCGAACCGGAACGGCCCGAGGCACTGCGCCTCATCGACGAACTGGCAGCGGGGCCACTCGCTGCCCTGCCAGCATTGGGGGAAACACTGGCCGGTCTCAGGCCGCGCTATGAGGGCGACCGGATCCTCGCTGAATCGCTGATCGCGCGCGATGTGGCGTTGGGATTCGTATTCAAGCCCCGGCCCGGTGCCGGTGAGCGCCCCGAAGTCGGCCTGCTGCCGCCCGCGATCGTATTCACCGACCCGCGTATCGACAGCCA
>JBAQWM010000338.1:0-3132 GCA_049298915.1 Steroidobacteraceae bacterium
GTACAGCTGCTGGAAGGAATACCTTGAGCAGAGCAAGGCGACCGTTGAAGACCTCGAGAAGGCGGGCGTCTATGTCGCGCCGCGCGGGCGGGCCGCCCTGATCCAGCTTCTAGACCCGGCGGCTCGCGATGCATTCGCCGCACAGGGTCTCACCAGACCGCCAAAGTGTTGAAGCGCGCGGTGATACCGCCGATCAGTGAGCGCGTTTGGCGCTCGAAGACTTCTCGCAAGCCGTCGACAGCGTCGAACTAGTTTGGAAGTTCGTAAAGATGAACCCTGTGAACTTCCTACGCCAGAAGAAAACAAAAGGCTCACGCACTGCGTAAGCCCTTGTCGTAACTAGCGCGCCCGGAGAGATTCGAACTCCCGACCCCCTGGTTCGTAGGGCGCCATGGAATTTAAAGACCGTTTTTAATCAACAAGTTAGATGGCCCGCCCTCGCCCAACTTCCCGCCAAGACTCGCCGAGTCACGCCGAGAATCGATTCAACCCTACGTTGTCGCCCTCCTCGGCTCGTCCGCTTTCGACTCGCAGCCGCCTACCACGAATGTCCGCATCTGGTAAGACCAATTACAGCGACGGAGCTTCTTGAGGCCGCTGCTCCGGCAGCTTCATCTTGCGCAGGAATGCTTTGTAACGAGGATCATCGGCCATGCCCTTGAACAACGGCTCGCCAACGAGCACGGTTAAGCCAGAATCCTTCTGCTTGTAAGCTCGTTCGAGCCATTCGAGCGCACGATCGTGATCGCCGCGATACGCGTAGGTCTGGGCCACATAAAACGGCCATGTATCGGCCCAATGCGAAATCAGCGATTTCAGCGCTTCGTCAGCTTCTGCCTTACGGCCAAGTGCCTGCAACACGACCGGTAGGATCGCCAGTCGACTCGCCCCGTCAGTTTCTTGTTGCACCATGGCAAGCGCCGCCTCCGGTTTGCCCTGCGCCAGCAAAGTCTTCGCGAGCCATCTGCGAGTCCACCCGAAGCTAGGCTCCAGCTCGAGCAATTTCCGGAACATGTCCTCGGCTTCCGCGAATCGACCCGCAAGGTAGTAAGTCACCCCAAGGTTGAAGTGCGCATAAGGACTCAGCGGATCACGGACAAGCGCCGCGCGAAGTTGACGCTCCGCGTCGTCCCAACGGCCAAGCGTATAGGAGAGTATTCCAGCCATCTGCAGTGCTACGGAATTCGTTGGATCAATGGCAAGCGCCCGTTGTCCTTCCGCCTTGGCCGCTGACCAGTCCCAGTCCAAGGTCTGATAGACGTACTGAAGCAGGGCGTGTGCCTCCGCAATATCCGGGCTCACCTGCAACGCGTGCTGTGCCAACCCTCTTGCGCGTTCATAGCCTTCCGCCGCGTCAAGCCAGCCATTGTCCGTCTTGGTCGCAACGATCCACCCGAGCAACATCCACGCGTTGCCAAAGCTCGGATCGATTTTGATCGCTTGTTCTGCGTACTCACCTGCGGCATCCAGGGACGCCTTGGAGTTTTCGTTCAAAGCGCTCAAGGACCGCAGGAACAATTGGTACGCCTCGAGGTTCTGCGTGCCGCCTTTCCTGCGGTTCAACTCTCCACCCGCAAGACGGATTTGCAGCGCCTGCACGATCGCGCCGGCGATCTCGTCCTGCACCGCGAAGATGTCATCGAGCGGGCGGTCATACGTTTCCGACCAAAGGTGCGTGCTATCGGCAGCGCGGACCAGCTGGGCGGTGATGCGCAGCTTGTTGCCGGATTTGCGGATACTGCCTTCCACCACATGGGCGACGTTCAGTTTCTTTGCGATCTCCGCGATCTCGATCTTCTCGCCCTTGAAAGCAAATGAGGATGTGCGCGCGATCACCCTCAGGTCGGGGACCTGCGCCAGCAGGTTCAGCAGTTCCTCGGCAATACCGTCGGACATGTACTCCTGGTCTTTCTTCTCGCTCATGTCCGCAAAGGGCAGTATCGCGATCGACTTGTCCGGGATCGCAGCCGTCATCGGAGGGTTCGTCGGTGAGGTAGACGTCGCCTCCACCAAAGCCTTCTGCTGGTCGACGCGCTTCGGTACCCAGAACTGATCGACGACAAGGTATGCGAAAGCGATCGCGGTGATGGCAGCCAGCACGGCCAGCATCACTCTCGATCGCTGGCGCGTCTGTGTAGCTACGGAAGCGCCCGGGTCGGTACGCGGCGGCGGCGGTGGGGTACCGACGGAATGAGCTGTCGTTGGGTCGGATGCGTGCGCTACGCCGCGTTGCACTGCATCAACCAGCTTAGGCAATGCACGCTCGACCCCGGTGGCGCTCGCATCGAGCCACTGTGAGGTGTTCAGAAAATACTCGAGAGCGGCCGGAATTGGCGCAAGGTCAATGCGGAACGACACCACGGGGTGCCGCTTCGAACTCGCACGTTCCACTTCCCTGAGTACATGCTGGGACACTGCGGCGTTCTGCGACAGGACTAGCACAACTACCGTGGTCGAATCGATGGCGTGAACGATCGCTTCGGAATAAAGCTCGCCGGGCGTCACGTCACGTGGCGCGATCCAGCACATCATTCCCACCTGTTCAAGGGCGGCACAAACGGAGTCAGCAACGGCACGATCGGACGAGGCGTAGCTTATGAATACTTTGTGTGTTCCGGAACGGCTGTGCACAACTCCTGGGGCCGCAAGCGCGGCATCAGGTGCCTGTTCTCCGTCGCGGCCTTCGGGCATGTCGGGGATTCCCACTTGCCGGCCGAGAATGGTCGCGAATACTCACCAGGTTAGCAATCAGCTTGGATTGTAGGGCTGCGGGACGATCGCTTTCGGGGGCGCAATTAGATGCGCTGATCGTCTGGCTTTGGCCGTAAGCAGCCAATCATTGCTGCTACTTCAGTTGCTTTCGGCGGTATGGCGCGCCCGGAGAGATTCGAACTCCCGACCCCCTGGTTCGTAGCCTGACGCCGATTCAGTTGGCGCCGATGACGATGTCGACCCCACCAGAGCCGGTATCGATGACACCGCTGCCGGAACCCTCGCGCAGCCTTAGCGTCCTGGTGCCAGGTTCGGACTCCCCGACCGTGGCGCCCGGCGCATCAACTTCAATCGGGCCGCTGCCGGTATCGATCACGATTTCCATCGAGGGGGCGCTCGCGGACTGCAGGCGCACGCTGC
>JBAQWM010000339.1:0-40759 GCA_049298915.1 Steroidobacteraceae bacterium
GGCAATGACTGACCAGGTAGAGAGATGACCGACGAGAAGAAATCCGAAGAGAAGAAGGCCGACGACAAGAAGGCCGACGACAAGAAGGAAGCGGCCCCGGCCGTCGTCAAGGCGCGCAAGAAGGCGAAGCGCCAGGTTTCCGAGGGCGTTGCGCACGTCCACGCATCGTTCAACAACACGATCGTCACGATCACCGACCGGCAGGGCAATACCCTGGCCTGGGCGACCTCCGGTGGGTCCGGATTCCGCGGTTCGCGCAAGAGCACGCCATTCGCCGCGCAGGTTGCGGCCGAGAAGGCCGGCATCGCTGCACAGGAGCATGGTCTTCGCACCGTCGAGGTCAAGGTGAAAGGCCCCGGCCCGGGCCGCGAATCCGCGGTCCGCGCGCTGAATGCCTGCGGTCTCAAGGTGACGAGCATCGCGGACGTGACGCCGATCCCGCATAACGGCTGCCGACCGCCGAAGAAACGGCGCGTCTGAGGTCCATAGAATCATGGCCAGATATCTCGGTCCCAAGTGCAAGCTCTCGCGCCGCGAGGGCACCGACCTGTTTCTCAAGAGCGGGGTCAAGCCGCTCGAGAGCAAGTGCAAGCTCGAAGTGCCGCCGGGCGGCATCAAGGGCGACCGCCGCACGCGCCTGTCCGGTTACGGCGTGCAGTTGCGCGAGAAGCAGAAGCTGCGCCGCATGTACGGCGTGCTGGAACGGCAGTTCCGCACTTACTATTCGAAGGCTGCAGGCCGCCCCGGGTCGACCGGCGAGAACCTGCTCCGATTCCTCGAATCGCGGCTCGACAATGTCGTCTATCGCATGGGCTTCGCCGCGACCCGGGCGGAGGCGCGCCAGCTGGTCGGGCACAAGGCCATCGAGGTCAATGGCGAAACGGTCAATGTGCCGTCCTACCAGTGCCAGGCCGGCGACCTGATCTCGGTGCGCGAAAAATCGCGCAGCCAGGCGCGTATCGCCGCGGCGCTCGCCATCGCGACCCAGGTCGGCTTGCCCGACTGGGTCGAGGTTGATGACAAGAAGTTTGCCGGCACGCTGAAGGCGCTGCCGGAACGCGATCAGATCCTGCCCGACATCAACGAGAATCTCGTCGTCGAGCTTTACTCGAAGTAACAGGTGAAGGCAATGCAAGGCTCTGCCACGGAATTTCTGAAGCCCCGCTCGGTCAAGGTCTCCGAGACCGCGACGCGGCAGGCCCGAATCGTGATCGAACCGTTCGAACGCGGCTTCGGGCACACACTCGGCAACGCGCTCAGGCGCGTGCTGCTGTCCTCGATGCCGGGCTGTGCCGTCACGGAGGTCGAGATCGACGGCGTCCTGCACGAATACACGAGCATCGAGGGTGTGCAGGAGGACGTCGTGGACGTCCTGCTGAACCTCAAGCTGGTCGCGATCGAGATGCACAGCCGCGAGTCGGTGGAGTTGCGCCTGCAGAAAAAGGGCCCAGGCCCGGTTACTGCCGGCGACATACAGGTCGACCATGACGTCGTCATAGTCAATCCCGAGCTGGTCATCGCGAATCTGAACAAGCCCATTGAACTCGGCATGACGCTGAAGATCGAACGCGGCCGCGGTTATCGCCCGGCGGTGCAGCGCCTCGAGTTCGAGGAGCAGAGCAGGCCGATCGGCCGATTGCAGCTCGACGCCTCATTCTCGCCGGTGCGGCGCGTGACCTATGCGATCGAGTCCGCGCGCGTCGAACAGCGCACCGACCTCGACAAGCTGATCATCGACATCGAAACCAATGGCACGATCAATCCGGACGAGGCCATCCGCCGGGCCGGCAGCATCCTGAAGGACCAGCTGACGGTGTTCGTCGACCTCGAGGGCCAGGGCGAGTCGCCGAATCGGGACTCGGGTCCGCTGCCGGATCCGATACTGCTGCGCCCGGTCGACGAGCTCGAACTGACGGTCCGCAGCGCGAACTGCCTGAAAGCCGAGAATATCCATTACATCGGCGATCTGGTGCAGCGCACCGAGGTCGAGCTGCTGCGCACGCCGAACCTCGGCAAGAAATCGCTGACCGAAATCAAGGAAGTCCTCGAGAGCCACGGTCTGACGCTCGGCATGCGCATCGAGGGCTGGCCGCCGGCCTCGCTGCGCCGCGAAGACGAATTGCGCTCGGCCTGAGCCGCGCACGGGACAACGCAGATGCGACATCAACTGTCCGGCCGCCAGCTTTCGCGCAATCACGCGCACCGCAAGGCGCTGATGCGCAACATGGCGATTGCGCTGCTGCGCGAGGAAAAAATCCGCACCACGCTGCCAAAGGCCAAGGAACTGCGCCGCGTCGTCGAACCGCTGATCACCCTCGGCAAGAGCGACTCGCTGGCGGGACGCCGCCGCGCGATGTCCCTGTTGCGCGACACGACGCTGGTCGACAAGCTGTTTGACGACATCGGGCCGCGTTTCCGCGCCCGGGCCGGCGGTTACACGCGCATCCTGAAGATGGAGCCGCGCACGGGGGATTCGGCGCCGATGGCATTCATGCAGCTGGTCGAAGCCGATGCAGTGCCGGCGACCGCGCCGCCGGAGAAGCCGGCGGCGAAGAAGGCCTCGAAAAGAGCCGCGAAGAAATCCACGCCAAAAACCGCGCGCAAGGCGGCGCCGAAGAAAAAAGCGGCTGCCAAGCCGAAGCGCCGGCGCAGTACCGCGGCCTGAAGGTCTCCAGACGAGTGGTCAGCCGATGACTGCCGCGTGACCTGGTCGTCGCAACGGAGCCAGGCCGGTGCGCGTTTTACTTTCGATTGCGTAGTCACAAGGGGATGACAATGGGCATGCTGCAGGAATTCAAGGAATTCGCCATGAAGGGCAATGTCCTCGACATGGCGATCGGCATCATCATCGGTGCCGCTTTCGGCAAGATCGTGTCGGCGCTGGTCGCTTCGGTCCTGATGCCGGTGATCGGCATGGCACTGGGCGGGGTGGATTTTTCGGCACTGAGCGTCGTGCTCGGCACCGATGCCAGAACCGGTGAGCCGGTCGCCCTTGCATACGGCCTGTTCATCCAGGCGGTGGTCGACTTCCTGATCATCGCATTCGCGATCTTCATGGCGCTCAAGGGCGTCAACAAGCTGAAGAAGCCGCCCGCGCCGGCCACGCCGGCCGGTCCGCCGCGCGAGGAAGTACTGCTCGCAGAGATCCGCGACCTGCTACGACAGCGCTAGTTGCAACAGCGCTAGTTGCGACAGCGCTGACTGCGATGCGGGATGACTCGCGGCCCGCGGCAATCCCCGCGGGCAGCCAGCCTCAGGCGGCGGCGGCAAATGCCTCGCGCGTGAGATTGCGCGGTACGCCGGCGCCCGCGACCACATTGTCCTCGATGCGGATGCCGCCAAAGGGCTTCAGCGCCTCGACACGCTTCCAGTCGATCGTGCCGCTGCGGCGGTCGGCGGCCGCCTTTGCGAGCAGCGACTCGATGAAATAGATTCCGGGTTCGATGGTCACGACAAAACCCGCCTCCAGCTCACGCGTCAGACGCAGGTAGTCATGCCCCTTGGGCCGCGGCCGTGTGCCGCCCTGCGGGCCCGCCATGAAACCGCCGACGTCGTGGACCTGCAGCCCCAGCAGGTGACCAATGCCGTGCGGAAAGAACACCGCGGTCACGCCATCCGCGAGCGCTGCCTCCGCAGTGCACTTGACGATGCCATGTGTTGCCAGGATGCCGGCCACCGCACGATGTGCCGCGAGGTGAATCTCGCGATAGTCGGTACCGGGTCGCACCAGCGCGCTCAGAGCCTGCTGGGCCTCGTCCAGCGAACTGATCAGGGCCCGGAAATCGCCGTCGGCACTCGCATGGGTCCGCGTTATGTCCGAACTGTATCCGGCGAACTGGGCGCCGGCATCGATCAGGAATGACCGCACTGCGGCTGCACGGCGCCGGTCGAGGTGCTGGTAATGAAGTACGGCTGCGTGGGTGTCGAATGCGATGATGTTGTTGTAGGGGAGCTCCTCCTCGCGGGCGCCTGCTGCCCGGCAGTAGGCCAGGTGGATCTCATACTCGGTAGCCCCGTCATGAAAGGCGGCTGCCGCCGCAAGATGACCGCGCACGCCAATGGCCGAGGCGCGGGCCATGCACTCGATCTCGTAGGGGGTCTTGGCGGCACGGGCGTAATCGAGAATGCTGGCCAGACCGGGTGGATCGTGATCGCCGAGCCCCTCGGTGGCGGCGGACGGCTCGCCAAGCACCGCCCAACGACCCAGGCCGCCGGCAAACTGCCGCAATTCCCCAGGGGAACGAACCACTTTGAGCTCGAATGACGGCACCCAGTAACCTTCCGGCAGGGCTGGCGGCAGGTACCAGTAGTCCTCAGGCTGGTGGAATACGAGTCCAGGCCGCTTCCCGGGACGGTAGATGACAAAGCAGTCAGGCGTGCCGTCGGGTACCCAGGAGCGGTACCTGGGGTTGGGCTTGAATGGGTAACTGTTGTCGTCCAGATACAGGTACTTGGGGCTGCCGGAGGCGATGATCAGGGCGTCATAGCCCTGCGCGGCCAGGGCCCGGTCGGCCCTCGCGCTCATCTCCCGCAGATGGTCGGCATAGAGATTTGCGGTCGCATTCATCGTGCAGTCCTCGCTCGCGGGCTCCTGAAAGCGTATCCGTTCAAGTGGCCAATCGCCACGTGGCCTGGGCCGGACTTGGCGACTGTCGCAATTTGGCGACCTTTCATATGCCCCATATTGCGGATAAAATCCGGCGACGCGACGAATCAGCGATCGTTGAATACGCGCTGTTTTCGCCGCGGGCCTTGGCTTATCTACATACTCGCTAAACAAATCTGGGGTGACCGAAGATGAATACAAGAATATGGGGCGCCATTGCGGTTGCCCTGGTGCTGGGCGCCTGTGGCGGCAAGCAGGAAGAAGCTGCTGCTGTCGTCGAGGAAGCTGCTCCTGCCGTTGAAGAGGCCGCTCCCGCCGCAACTGAAGTTGCGCCAGGCACGGAGTCTGCGCCGATGGATGCTGCTGCCGGCGATGCCGCAGCGCCTGCCGAAGACACGACCGCTCCGCAGCCCTGAGACCTGAGGCTGCAGGCAAGACGGCCGGGCGGACGGCGCGGCAGATCCGCGACCATCCACCCGGCCTTTCCGTTTTCAGGTATCCGCGATGCCGATCAGTATCAGGGAAGCAAAAGCCTCGAGACGGGACCGCGAGTGGATCGAGCAGGCCTATGGCGATTATCTCGCCGACCTGGCCGCCGATCACACCGGCGTATTCCCCGCGCTGACGGTAACAGGCCAGAGCGTCACCGAGCTGGTGCAGGGATGGTTCCGCGACGAACGCTCGGTGCCATTCGTGATCCTGCGCGAGAGTGAACTCGCGGGATTCGCGCTGGTGCAGCGCGAAGCGGCCGCCGATGACCGCAAACGCCATTATCGACTGAGCGAGTTTTTCGTCGGACTGAAATTCCGTCGCGCCGGGGTCGGCCGCGGCGCAGCCATGCTGCTGTTTTCGAGATTCACCGGCGAGTGGACGATCGCCGAGCAGGCCCGGAATCCGGGCGCGATCCGCTTCTGGCGCCGGGTCATTGCCGAATATACGAATGGCGACTTCCGGGAGCGGCGCGCGCACGGCGAAGTGGCACATCAGTTCTCGACCCATCGCGGCGCACTGGCGCCCGCGCGCTGAATTCAGTCCAGGACCGCGACTGCGACGCTGCGTGGGCCCGCGATCTCGAACACGAGTTCGAGTTCGAATTTCGTGCCGGTGACCAGGGGCGCCTTTAGCCCCGTCAACATGACATGCAGGCCACCGGGCGCGAATTCGACACGCTCGCCCGGCGCGACATGCAGCACCGCGACTGCGCGCATACGTGCGATGTCATCGACGATTTCCGTGCGGTGAACGGTGGCACTGGCCGCGACGACGGTCTTCAGCTCGAGCAGGCGATCCGACCTCGCGCTGCCCGCTGCCAGCAGCAGGGCGAGGCAAAGGGTGAGCGGCGCCAGTCCCCAGTTCATGCCGCACTCCTGGTGCGCTCCAGCACCTGCTTCAGGTAACGGCCGGTGTATGAGGCGGTGCTGCGGGAAATCTGCTCGGGCGTGCCTTCGGCCACGATCTGGCCGCCGCCGTCGCCGCCTTCGGGACCCAGGTCGATGATCCAGTCTGCAGTCTTGATGACATCCAGATTGTGCTCGATGACGATCACGGTGTTGCCCTCATCGCGCAACCGGTGCAGCACCGCCAGCAGGTGCTTGACGTCCTCGAAGTGGAGGCCCGTGGTCGGCTCATCAAGGATATAAAGCGTACGGCCGGTCGAGCGCTTGGACAGCTCCTTGGCGAGCTTCACGCGCTGCGCTTCGCCGCCTGAAAGCGTGGTTGCGTTCTGCCCGAGCCGGATATAGGAGAGCCCGACGTCCAGGAGCGTCTGGAGCTTGGCTGCGATCGCCGGCACGGCCTGGAAGAATGGCCAGGCATCCTCGACCGTCAGCTCCAGGACCTCCTGGATATTCCTGCCCCGGTAGCGCACATCGAGCGTCTCGCGGTTATAGCGACGCCCCTTGCAGGAATCACAGGACACATAAATGTCCGGCAGGACATGCATCTCGACCTTGATGACGCCGTCCCCCTGGCAGGCCTCGCAGCGCCCGCCCTTCACATTGAAGCTGAAACGCCCCGGCTTGTAGCCGCGCGAGCGGGATTCGGCGGTGCCCGCGAACAATTCGCGGATCGGCGTGAAGAGGCCGGTATAGGTGGCCGGATTCGAGCGCGGCGTACGGCCGATCGGGCTCTGGTCGATATCGATGATACGGTCGATCTCGACGATGCCATCGACGCCTGCGCAGGGCGCCGGCTGCTCGGCCGAAAGATCGAGCGCGCGGGCCGTGTGCCGGTACAACGTGTCATTCACGAGTGTTGACTTGCCGGAACCGGACACACCGGTCACGCAGGTCAAGAGCCCGATCGGGAATGCGGCGTCGATGGACTTCAGGTTGTTGCCGGCAGCCCGGCGCACGCAAAGCGCACGCCTGCCGTCGCGTGAGCGGCGCTGGTCCGGAATCGCGATGCGCCTGCGGCCCGAGAGGTACTGGCCGGTCAGCGAAACGGGGTTCGCCTCGATATCGGCGGGCGCGCCCTCGGCGATCACGCGACCGCCATGCACGCCGGCGCCCGGGCCGAGGTCCACGACATGGTCGGCCTGCCGGATCGAATCCTCGTCGTGCTCGACGACGATGACGGTATTGCCCAGGTCGCGCAGCCGGTGCAGCGTGTCGAGCAGCCGCTGGTTGTCGCGCTGGTGCAGGCCGATCGACGGTTCATCGAGGATATACATGACACCGACCAGGCCCGAGCCGATCTGGCTCGCCAGCCGGATGCGCTGTGATTCGCCGCCCGACAGGGTCTCCGCGCTGCGATCGAGCGTCAGGTAGTCGAGGCCGACGTCCACCAGGAAACCGAGGCGGTCGGCGATCTCCTTGATGACTTTCGCCGCGATATCCGCGCGCCAGCCTGTAAGCCGCAGGCCGCCGAAGAATTCGAGTGCGCGTCGCACCGGCAGGGCGGCGACGACGGGCAGGGCGAAGCCGCCGACGAAAACATTCCGCGCCTCGCGCGAGAGCCTTGCGCCCCCGCAGTCGGGGCATCGGCGCGTGCCGAGGTATCGTGCCAGCTCCTCGCGCACGGTCATCGATTCGGTCTCGCGGTAGCGGCGCTCGAGATTGGGCAGAATGCCCTCGAATTTGTGCTTGCGCCGCGTGATTCGTCCGCGCGAATCGAAATAACTGAATTCGACTTCCTCGCCGCCGCTGCCGCGCATCAGCACGTCATGCACCCGCGCCGGCAATCCGCTGTAGGGCGCTTCGGGATCGAAATGGTAGTGGTCGGCGAGCGCCTGGACCATCTGGTAGTAATAAGCGTTGCGCCGGTCCCAGCCGCGCACCGCGCCGCCGGCGAGCGAGAGTTGCGGTTGCGCCACGACCCGCTCGGGATCGAAGAATTGCTTCACGCCCAGGCCGTCGCAACCGGGACAGGCGCCGGCCGGATTGTTGAAGGAGAACAGGCGCGGTTCCAGTTCCGACAGCGAATAACCACAGATGTTGCAGGCGAATTTGTCCGAGAACACGAGCTCATCGCGTCTGGGTTCCTCGAGAAAGGTGATGCGGGCGACACCCTCGCCGATCCTCAATGCGGTCTCGAATGATTCTGCCAGCCGCTGCTGCAGGTCGGCGCGCACCTTGAAGCGGTCGACCACGGCATCGATCGAATGCTTGCGCTTGGGATCGAGCCTGAGCTTCTGGTCGAGTTCAACCAGCTTGCCGTCAACGCGGGCACGTACGAAACCCTTGCCTCGCAATTCATCGAGGACCTGCTGGTGTTCGCCCTTGCGCCCCGCGATGACTGGCGCGAGCAGACCGAGCGGCGTGCCCTCGGCCAGTGCCAGCACCTGGTCCACCATGTCGCTCACCGTCTGCGCCGAGAGGTCGAGCCCGTGATCGGGGCAGCGCGGGATGCCGGCGCGGGCGTACAGCAGTCGCAGGTAATCGTAGATCTCGGTGACGGTTCCAACCGTTGAGCGCGGATTGTGCGAGGTCGATTTCTGCTCGATGGAGATCGCCGGCGACAGGCCCTCGATCGAATCGACGTCCGGCTTCTCCATCATGGACAGGAACTGCCGCGCGTAGGCTGACAGCGATTCCACGTAGCGGCGCTGTCCCTCGGCATAGATGGTGTCGAAGGCGAGCGACGACTTGCCGGATCCCGAAAGTCCCGTGAACACGATCAGCCGGTCGCGCGGAAGATCGAGGTCGATGCCCCGCAGATTGTGCGTGCGCGCGCCGCGGATCTGGATGCTGCTCGTCATGTTCGTCAGTTGAGGCCGTGCGCGAAACGCGCGGCGAGCCTGATAGAATAACCGGCCCGTTCCATGCGCCGCAAAGGTAATTACTCTGGTCGCTGAGACTGCCGCGGCGCTCTCGCCTCCCGAACGCCGTGCCGTAGCGACGCTCGCGATCGTTTACGCGGTTCGGATGCTCGGGCTCTTCCTGCTCCTGCCGGTGCTCGCACTGCATGCGGGTTCGGTGCCAGGCGGCACGCCGCTGCTGGCGGGTCTTGCGGTCGGGGCCTACGGCCTGGCCCAGGCCCTGATGCAGATCCCATTCGGGGTCTGGTCCGACCGGCAAGGCCGGCGGCCCGTCATCGTTGCGGGCCTACTGCTGCACATCGGCGGCTCGGCCCTGGGGTATTTCGCGGCAACCGCCTGGGCGCTCGTGATCGCCCGCATCGTCCAGGGCCTGGGTGCCGTTTCGGGACCCGTGATGGCGCTCCTTGCAGACCGCACGCGCGCGGCCTCGCGTACCCGCGCCATGGCCTTCATCGGCATCAGCATCGGGATTTCATTTGTGGTGTCGCTGGTCGGCGGACCACTGCTAGCGGGCGCGATCGGCGTGTCCGGCGTTTTTGCGCTGATCGGCGGCCTCGGATTCGTGGCACTGGTGCTCGTGCTGTTCGCGATCCCGGCGGAAGCCCCACGCGCGGCTGGCAATGCGCGGCGCCAGTCGTGGCGGGCCGTGCTGACCCGGCGCCTGCTGCCGCATTATGCCGGCATCTTCGCGCTTCACCTTGCGCTGACTGCTACATTTATCGCCGTTCCCCATGCGCTCCGGGACACGCACGGCATGGATGGGCCGGCGCACTGGCAGTTCTATCTGGCCGTATTCGTCGCATCACTGGCACTGACGGTGCCACTGTTGCTCTGGTCGGAGCGCAGTGCCAGGCCCGTTCGCACCGTCATTGCCGGCGGACTGCTGCTCGCGGTCGCCCAGGGGGCGCTGGCGCTGGTCTACCTGAACCTGATGACCATGGCGGTGGCGCTCTTGATCTTCTTCGGCGGCTTCAATTTTCTCGAGGCGCGCCTGCCTTCGAGTCTCACCCAGGCGGCGGGCGAGGATGGGCGCGGCGCGGCACTCGGGGTGTTCTCGACCTGCCAGTTCGCCGGCGCCTTCGCGGGCGGACTCCTGGGTGGCGGCCTGCTGGGGAGCCCACTGGGCATCCCTGGTGTGTTCCTGCTGGCAGGTTTGGCCGTGGCCGCCTGGCTGATCGTCGCCGGACGGTCCGAAACCCGGTGAAACCGCCCGATTGCCGGTGTGCCGGGGCCCGGCGGGCGACTACAATGAAGCATCGGCAGCAGGGGCGGGGATACGGCCATGGCACGCGGCGTCAACAAAGTCATTCTGGTGGGCAATATCGGGCAGGACCCCCAGAGCCGGGCGATGCCTTCGGGAAAGGCGGTCGTGAATCTCCGCCTTGCCACCAGCAAGCAGTGGCGCGACCGGCAGACCGGCGAGAACAAGGAATCCACCGAGTGGCACACGGTCGTGATGTTCGACCGGCTGGCTGAAATCGCTGCCGAGTACCTGCGCAAAGGCTCGCAGGTCTACATCGAGGGCGAGTTGCGGACGCGCAAGTGGCAGGACAAGGAAGGCCAGGACCGCTATTCGACCGAAATCGTCGCCAATGAGATGCAGATGCTCGGTGGCCGCGGCGCGGCGGCAGGCGGTGCGGGCCAGCGGCCGGCGGCGGAACCCGCAGAAGGGCGGGCCGCGCGCGCGGAACCGGCCGGCGTCGCCGAGAACTTCGACGATGACATCCCGTTCTAGCCCGCGCTAGCGCGGAGCCACATATCCGCCGCGCAATCCGCGCGGCGACAGCACGATCTGCCAAAGTTGCGAGCGCCGCGCCCGGAAGCTGGCCATCGAGGTCGACAGGTAGTAGTGCCACATGCGGCGGAACCCCGCGTCGTAGCGCTCACCAAGATCCTGCCAGGCGCGGCCCACGTTGTCCCGCCACGCGATCAGCGTGCGGTCATAATCAGTGCCGAAATTGTGCCAGTCCTCGATGATGAACAGGTCTTCGATGGCGGCAGTGATCTGTGCGGCGGACGGCAGCATCGAGTTCGGAAAGATGTACTTGCCGATCCACGGATCATTGGTGTGGACCGATTCATCGCTGCCGATCGTATGCAGCAGGAACAGGCCGTCATCGGCAAGACGCGCGCGCGCGAATTCGAAATAGCGGCGGTAATTGGCGACGCCGACGTGCTCGAACATGCCGATCGAGAACAACCGGTCGAAGCGGCCTGAGACCCCGCGATAATCCTGCAGGCGGATGTCGATCGGCAGTCCGTGGCAGAGTTCGCGCGCGGATCGGGCCTGCTGCTCGGAAACCGTCACGCCGACGCCGCCGACGCCATAGTGCGTGGCAGCGTACTCGAGCGCTTCGCCCCAGCCGCAGCCGATGTCGAGCACCTGCATCCCGGGAGCGAGACCCAGCTTGCGGCAGACCAGGTCGAGCTTGTGTTCCTGGGCTTGGTCCAGATCGCCTGCCCGCCGCCAGTAGGCGCAGCTATAGACCATCCGCCTGCCCAGCATCGCGCGATACAGCTCGTTGCCGAGGTCGTAATGCCGCCTGCCGATTTCGAACGGGCGGCGCCTGGACAGGTTGAACAGCCTTGCGCGGGCGGCGAACCAGTAGTCGTCAAGGGTGCGCACGCGCCGGTCCAGCCTCGCTTCCAGCAGCCGGCACAGCATTGCGTCCAGTTCGGCGCAATCCCAGCTGCCGTCCATGTAGCTCTCGCCCAGCGCGAGCGAGCCGTGGGCCAGGACCCGGTTGAGGAACGACTCGTCATGGACGCGGATATCCCACGACCGGCCGCCGTCGAGCCGCACATCGGCCGTGTCCAGTAGCTGCTGGATCCTGTCCCGGGGACTCATGCCATTCCTGCCAAAACGTGCGCTGCGGCATTCGCCGGGCCGGGGGCGGGGCCCGATCTGTGACCGGCTTGGCGTACCCTGACGCCATATTAAGTCACCATGAGACCGACTTGCCCGGCTTCGGGAGTGGCATGAATGAAGCTGGAATCTGGCCAGCACCCTGCTGGTGGGCTGCGCGAAGCGCTGGCAGCGTGGTTCGCCCGCGTGGGCTCGTGGGGCTTGCTGTTCTGCGCGGGTTTGGCAGGGATGGTCCTGCTGGCGCCGCATTTCGGCAATTTGGCCGTGGACGCGCGCATCCTGGCCTGGGTCGTTGGCGTACTGGCAATCGTCGAGATCGCACGCCGCGCATTCGCAGTGGGTACCGACGCTGGCGTGGACAGCCGTTACGGGCCGGCGCAGGATTTGCCGGGCGGCCGGCTGCTGGCTGCCGGCAACGCCGCCGGGCACAAGGACATCGAAGAACAGCTGCGCCGGCTGGCCTTTCACGACCCCTTGACGCTGCTTCCGAATCGCGCGCTGTTCCGCGATCGCCTGGAGCATGCACTGGCCGTCAGCAAGCGCAGCGACCGCAGCGTCGCAATGCTGTTCATCGATCTCGACAATTTCAAGGCCATCAATGACAGCTTTGGCCACAGCGAGGGCGATCGCGTGCTCAGTACGACGGCCCAGCGCCTCAGCAAGTGCACGCGCAGTGGCGACACGGTCGCGCGTCTGGGTGGCGACGAATTCGCCGTGCTGCTGGAGAATCTGGTCAACCGGGGGCCGGTCCTCGAAGTCGCGGAACGCATCGTCGCGGCGCTGCAGGAACCATTCCCGTTCCTCGGCAGCGACCTGCGCATTTCAGCCAGCGTCGGCATCGCGTTCGCGACCCGTAATGACGGCGTCGAGGAATTGGTGCGCAATGCCGATGTTGCCATGTACTCGGCCAAGGCGCAGGGCAAGGGCCGCTATGCGATATTCGTGGACGAAATGCCGGATGTCGCAAGCCAGCGCCTGCTGGTCGAGGCGGAACTGGCGCGGGCGCTGATCGAAAACCAGTTTCAGCTGCATTACCAGCCGATCGTCGAACTGCGTTCCGGTTACCTGCTTGGTGTAGAGGCCCTGGTGCGGTGGCGGCATCCGAAGCGCGGCCTGGTGGCGCCGGCAGAATTCCTCGGCATCGCCGAAGGCGCCGGGCAGACGGTCGAACTCGGCCGCTGGGTGCTGCAGCACGCCTGCGCTGAAGTGCAGGCCTGGCAGACGCGATTGCCGGAGGGCCGGCAGATCCGACTGGCGATCAATGTGTCGGTGGGGCAGCTGCGGGAATCCGACCTCGTCGCGGACGTGAGCAGGGCACTGGAGCATTCGCAGCTGGATCCGGGCTGCCTGGTCATCGAAGTGACCGAGGGCGTCCTGATGCACAATACCGAGAGCATGCTGGTCAAGCTGAATCAGTTGAAGGCGCTCGGCGTGAGAATAGCGATCGACGATTTCGGAACCGGCTACTCGTCGCTCGCCTATCTGCACCGTTTTCCGATCGATATCGTGAAGATCGACCGCTCCTTCATCAGGCGGCTGGGCAATGTCGAGGATGGCGCGGAACTGACGCGCGCCATCATCACGCTTGGCGACACGCTCGGTCTCGAAGTCATCGCCGAAGGTGTGGAGCACGAGAATCAGCAGCGTGAGCTGATCAAGCTGGGGTGCGTCGCGGGCCAGGGATTTCTCTATGCCGAGCCGGGCCTGCTGCAGGATCTCGAGCATTCCAAGCACATGCAGCGTCGCCGCACCATGGCCGACACGCTCCCGCAGGGCGCCCGCTTTACGGCCACGGGGCGATTCCTCATCGGCAGCCTGAAGCCTGCGGAACCCACACCGCTGGCCACCGGCACTTTTGGAGCTTTCCGCAACAATTAAACCAGAAAAAACAATATCTTATCTGGGTGCCCGGATCCCGATGAACAAGCTGCCACGCTTCTTTGGCGAGCCCAAAACCGTTACCCTAGGCGCCCTTTTTTGATGCGGGGTCCCAGCCCTACATGAGCGGCCGGCTATACATTTCCACCTTCGGCTGCCAGATGAATGAATACGACTCGGCGCGGATGGCCGACGTGCTGCGCGAGCGTTCCGGTCTGGAGCTGACCGGGGACCCCGGGGAGGCCGATGTCATCCTGCTGAATACCTGTTCGGTCCGCGAAAAGGCCCAGGAAAAGGTATTTTCCGAACTCGGCAGGTGGCGGCTGCTGAAACGCTCGAGACCGGAGCTTCTGATCGGTGTCGGCGGCTGCGTCGCGAGCCAGGAGGGCGAGGGCATCCTGGAACGCGCGCCATTCGTCGATCTCGTATTCGGTCCGCAGACGATCCATCGCCTGCCCGACATGATTACCGAACAGCGCGCAAGCGGCCGTCCGCAAGTCGATGTTTCATTCCCGGAGATCGAGAAATTCGACCGCCTGCCGGAGCCGAGCGCTGCGGGCGCCACCGCATTCGTTTCGATCATGGAAGGCTGCAGCAAGTACTGCACATTCTGCGTCGTGCCGTACACGCGCGGCGAGGAAATGAGTCGTCCATTCGGCCAGGTCGTCGCCGAAGTCGAGTCGCTGGTCGCGCAGGGCGCGCGCGAGATCACGTTGCTCGGGCAGAATGTGAATGCCTACCGCGGCCCGATGGCCGACGGCACGATCTGCGATCTCGCGACGCTGATACGCCACATTGCGCGCATCGCGGACCTCGAGCGCATCCGCTTCACGACCTCGCACCCGGTGGAATTCACCGACGCGCTGGTCGAGGCCTATGCCGAGGTGCCGAAACTGGCGAATTACCTGCACCTGCCGGTGCAGAGCGGTTCCGACCGCATACTCGCGCTGATGAAGCGCGGCTACACCCGGCTCGAGTACAAGCAAAAGATCCGGCGCCTGCGCAACGTCCGGCCCGATATCAGCCTGTCGTCGGATTTCATCGTCGGATTCCCGGGCGAGACCGAGGCGGATTTCGCGCACACCATGGACCTGATCTCCGAGCTCGGCTTCGACCAGTCATTCAGCTTCATCTACAGCCGCAGACCCGGCACGCCGGCGGCCGCGCTGGCGGATGAGGTGCCGCATCAGCTGAAGCAGGAGCGGCTGGCACTGCTGCAGGCGCGCATCAATGAGCAGGCACGGCAGATCAGTGCGGCCATGGTCGGCAGTATCCAGCGCGTGCTGGTCGAGCGGCCGTCGAGGCGCGACCCCGGGCAGCTTGCGGGTCGCACCGAGAACATGCGCTGGGTCAATTTCGACGGACCTGCGCATTACGTCAACTGCTTTGCGGGCGTCCGGATCACCGAGGCGATGCCGAATTCGCTGCGTGGCCGGCTGGTCGCTTGAGCGGCAATCCAGAATTGAGCGTCGATTTCGGCGCAGCCGACAATGCCAGGCTCGCTGCCCTGTGCGGCGCGCTCGACGAGAATCTGCACCAGCTCGAGAACCGGCTCGGCGTCGAGATCCGCCACCGCGCCGGGCGCTTCTCGGTGACCGGTGCAAATGCCGTGGCTGGCGCGGCCGTCCTGAGGCTGCTCTACGAACGCGCCGGCGCCAGTGCCGTGACTGCAGAAGACGTGCACCTTGCGATCCAGGAGACCGGCATGGGCGGAGAGACCGCCGATGACGCGCTTTCGGTGCAGACCCTGCGCGGCCGGATCCGCGGCCGCGGACCGAACCAGCAGGAGTACCTGCGTCATATCCGCGCGCACGACCTGACATTCGGCATCGGGCCCGCCGGCACCGGCAAGACCTACCTGGCGGTCGCCTGCGCGGTCGAGGCCCTGCAGCGGGAATCAGTGCGCCGCATCGTCCTGGTGCGCCCGGCGGTCGAGGCCGGCGAGCGCCTGGGCTTCCTGCCGGGCGACATGTCGCAGAAGATCGACCCCTACCTGCGGCCGATGTACGACGCGCTCTACGAGATGATCGGTTTCGACCGCGTCGCGCGCCTGATCGAACGCAACATCATCGAGATCGCGCCGCTCGCATTCATGCGTGGGCGCACGCTCAACGAGGCATTCGTGATTCTCGACGAGGCCCAGAACACGACGGTCGAGCAGATCAAGATGTTCCTGACCCGGATCGGCTTTGGTTCACGCGCGGTCGTCACCGGCGACATCACCCAGACCGACCTGCCGGCTCACCGCCAGTCCGGACTCCGTCACGCGCTCGAGGTACTGGCCGGCGTAGCGGGCATCGCGGTCACCCGCTTTTCGGCGCGCGACGTGGTGCGGCATCCACTGGTGCAGCGCATCGTCGAGGCCTATGAGCGTGAAACGGACCGCGGGAGCGGGAAATGACACTGGAAGTCGTGCTGCGCTATCGTACGCGGTCGCCGTGGGCGCCCGGACCGGCGACACTTCGCGGCTGGGCCCGGGTCGCCGCCGGCGCGCGGAGCGGCGAGCTTGGAATCCGCGTGGTCGGCACGGCCGAAAGCCGCGCGCTGAACCAGCGCTACCGGGGCAAACGGGCGCCGACCAATGTGCTGTCGTTTCCGATGCAGGCCGGCATCGGCCGCGCGTCTGCCATCATCGGCGACATCGTGGTCTGTGCGCCGCTGGTCGCGCGCGAGGCGCGCGAGCAGGGCAAGACCTTGCGCGCGCACTGGGCCCATATGGTGATTCACGGCACGCTGCACCTGCTCGGCTTCGACCACCAGGGTGCGCGCGCCGCGCGCCGGATGGAAGGGCACGAGCGGCGGCTTCTTGCAGGGTTGGGCTTTGGCGATCCGTATGGAGAATGATGCGATGACCGAGCGCAAGCCCGGCAGGAAATGGTTGCGACGCCTGATCAAGGAAGAGCCGGGCAATCGCGCCGAACTGATCGAACTGCTGCGCACGGTGGCGCGCCGCGGCGTGCTCGGACCCGACGCGCTGGCAATGATCGAGGGCGTGCTCGGGGTCGCCGACCTGCAGGTTCGCGACATCATGGTTCCGCGTTCGCAGATGGTCGTGCTCGAGCGCGATTCGACACCCGCCCAGTTGCTGCCGGTAATCATTGAATCGGGGCACTCGCGGTTTCCCGTGATCGGCGATGACCGCGACCAGGTGGTCGGCATACTGCTCGCGAAGGACCTGCTGCGCTATTACTCGGAGGGCGCAGCCGGCAGGTTCGACATCCGCGAGGTGCTGCGACCGGCGGCGTTCGTACCCGAAAGCAAGCGGCTGAATGTGCTGCTGAAGGAATTCCGCGTGAGCCGGAAGCACATGGCGGTGGTCGTGGACGAATACGGCGGAGTGTCCGGTCTGGTGACGATCGAGGACGTCATCGAGGAAATCGTCGGCGAGATTGCCGACGAGTACGATATCGATGAGGACCAGATGATCCGGCGCGAGGGCGATCGGCAGTTCGTGGTGCTGGCGCTGACGCGGATCCAGGAATTCAACGATTATTTCTCGACCGGCTTCAGCGAGGAGGAGTACGACACGATCGGCGGCCTCGTGATGCACCAGTTCGGCCGCCTGCCGCGACGCGGCGAATCGGTGACGATGGACAACCATGAGTTCAAAGTGCTGCGCGCCGATCGCCGCCGCATAGATCAGTTACGTGTGACTGCGCCCGCAGCGGTGCCGGCGCGTGCCAGCGACGCCCGCGGATCCTGATGCGGCTCCGGCGCCACGGTTGGTGGCTGGCCGCGCTCGCGGGGGCCGCCACCACGCTGGCATTCGCGCCCTGGGGTCTGGTGCCGCTCGCGATCCTTGGTCCTGCGCTCTTGTTCCTGTTGTGGGAGGATGCCGGCCCGCGGCAGGCGGCGATGCTGGGCTTCGCCTGGGGCTGTGGCCTGTTTTTCGCCGGCACCTGGTGGATATACACCGCGATCCATGACTTCGGCGGCGCCCCGGCATGGCTCGCGGCGCTGCTGCTCCTGGTTCCGGTCGCGGTCATGGGCGCCTATTACGGGAGCCTCGGCTGGATTGCCAAGCGCTTCGATCGCGCGCCGCGCCTCGCGCAATGGCTGCTGTTGCTGCCTGCGGGCTGGACGCTGATCGAATGGCTGCGTGGCTGGCTGCTGTCGGGCTTTCCGTGGCTTCAGCTCGGTTATGCCCACAGCGACAGCATGCTCGCCGCGCTGGCGCCGGTTGGTGGAATACACCTGGTCACGCTCGCGGGCGCGCTCACCGCGGGCGCCGTGGCGCTGTTGCCGAGGGGCGGGTGGCGCGAGCGTGGTATTGCGGTTGTGGTCGTCATCGCAATCTGGGGCGGCAGCTGGAGCCTCACGGGGCGGCAGTGGACCATACCCGCCGGCGCTGAAATCAGCGTTGCACTGCTGCAGGGCGCGATCCCGCAGGATGAAAAGTGGCAGGCTGAAAATCGCGCGGCGACACTCGACCGTTTTCGCGCCTTGAATCGCCAGGCGCTCGGCCAGCAGCTCATCGTGTGGCCGGAGTCCGCGCTGCCGATGCTTGCGCACGAGGCGGAGAACTACCTGGCGTCGATCCGGGCGGAGGCCCGCGCACATGACTCCGATTTGCTGATCGGACTGCTGCAGTACGACTTTGACAGCGGCGAAATCAGGAATGGCCTGCTGGCGACGGGGGGAGCGGGCGACGCGTGGTACTACAAGCGCCGGCTGGTGCCATTCGGCGAATTCTTTCCGGTGCCGGACTTCGTGCGCCGCTGGATGCGCCTGATGAGCCTGCCGTACTACGACATGACGCCTGGCGGCGAGCACCAGGCCGCATTGCCGGCGGCGGGACAGAAGCTGGGCGCCACGATCTGCTACGAGGACGCCTATGGATCAGAGCAGCTGGCGGTGCTCCGCGAGGCGACGCTGCTGGTCAATGTCACAAACAATGCCTGGTTCGGCGACTCGGCGGCGCCGCACCAGCAATTGCAGATGGCGCGCTTTCGCGCGCACGAGGCCGGGCGCAGCCTGGTCCGGGCGACCAGCAATGGCGTCACGGCCGTGATCGCAGCTGACGGGGAAATCGCCGCCGTGGCGCCGCAATTCGTGCCGGCGGTGCTGAAGGCCCGCGTGCAGCCGATGACCGGGCTCACGCCATACGCGCGGACCGGCAACTGGCCGGTGCTTTCCGCCTGCCTGCTGATGGCATTGATATGTATCGGGTATCCTTTCAGGCATGAAGGATCGCTACGAGCCCGCCGAGGTCGAGACCGCCACCCAGCGTGACTGGGAAACTGCGGGTGCCTTCACCGCGCGCGAGGACCCTGCGCGCCCCAAGTATTACTGCCTGTGCATGTTCCCGTATCCGAGCGGGCGGCTGCACATGGGCCACGTCCGCAATTACACGATCGGCGACGTGCTCGCCCGCTACATGCGCATGCGCGGCTTCAACGTGCTGCAGCCGATGGGCTGGGATGCTTTCGGATTGCCGGCGGAAAATGCCGCGATCGAGAATTCGGTCCCGCCGGCGCGTTGGACGCGCGACAACATTGCCCACATGAAACAGCAGCTGAAGTCGCTCGGTTTCGGCATCGACTGGTCGCGCGAGCTCGCGACCTGCGACGCGGACTACTATCGGTGGAATCAATGGCTGTTCCTGCGCATGCTCGAGCGCGGCATCGCGTACAAGAGGACCGGCGTCGTGAACTGGGATCCGGTCGACCAGACCGTGCTCGCGAATGAACAGGTCATCGACGGGCGTGGCTGGCGCACCGGCGAGCCGGTCGAAAAGCGCGAGATCCCGATGTACTACCTCGGCATCACGCGCTATGCGGAGGAGCTGCTCTCGGGGCTCGACCGGCTTGAAGACTGGCCGGAGCGCGTGCGCGTGATGCAGGCGAACTGGATCGGGCGCAGCGAGGGCGTCAACCTGTCATTTCCCTGGCGGATCGACGGCCAGAGCGGCGAGTTGCGGGTATTCACGACCCGCGCCGACACCGTCATGGGTGTCAGCTTCGTGGCAGTCGCCGCCGAGCATCCGCTGGCGACGCTGGCAGCCGCGCGCAATACCAGGGTGCGTTCATTCGTAGACGAGTGCCGCCGCGTCAGCCTCGTCGAGGCCGACATCGCGACCATGGACAAGCAGGGCGTCGCGACCGGGCTGCAGGTGACGCACCCGTTGACCGGCGCGGCGATCGATGTGTGGGTCGGCAATTACGTGCTGATGGCCTATGGCGAGGGCGCGGTGATGGGCGTGCCGGGCCACGACGAGCGCGACTTCGCCTTCGCGAAGAAATACGGGCTGCCGATCCTTCCGGTCATCGACGTGGAGGGACAGCACTATTCGACCGAGGCCTGGCAGCCCTGGTACGCGGATGAGGGCCGCTGTGTGAATTCCGGCGCCTATGACGGGCTCGACTACCGCGCGGCGGTCGACGCCATCGCGCGCGATCTCGAGGCGCGTAATCTCGGCCGCAGGCAGGTTGCATGGCGCCTGCGCGACTGGGGCATCTCGCGGCAGCGCTACTGGGGTTGCCCGATTCCGATCATCCATTGCCCGGACTGCGGCGACGTGCCGGTTCCCGACGATCAGCTTCCGGTGCTGCTGCCCGAGGACCTGGTGCCGGACGGTACCGGCAATCCGCTTGCGAAGACGCCGTCATTCTACGAATGCTCCTGCCCGGCATGCGGGTCGCCGGCACGGCGCGAGACCGACACGATGGATACCTTCGTGGATTCGTCGTGGTACTTCTTCCGGTTTGCGAGTGCCGGCAATGCGCGCGCGATGGTGGACGAGCGCGCCGCATACTGGCTGCCGGTGGACCAGTACGTCGGCGGTATCGAGCACGCCATCCTGCACCTGCTGTATTCCCGGTTCTGGACCCGCGTGATGCGCGACTGCGGGCTTACGCGGCTCGACGAGCCATTCACGCGCCTGCTGACCCAGGGCATGGTGCTGAACGAGATCTGGTTCCGCAGGCCCGCAGCGGGCCGCATCGCCTACTACAGCCCCGTCGAAGTCGAAGCGCGGGCCGACGGCGGGTCCAGGACCGGGGTTCTGAAGGCCGATGGCGGGACGGTCGAGTATGGCGGTATCGGCACGATGTCGAAGTCGCGCCGCAATGGCGTGGACCCGCAGCAGCTCGTGGATCGCTGCGGCGCGGACACGGCGCGGCTTTTCACGATGTTTGCGGCCCCGCCGGAGCACACGCTCGAGTGGTCCGACGAGGGCGTCGAGGGCGCCTTCCGGTTCATGAAGCGATTGTGGAAGATCATTCACGCGCATGTGCAGGCAGGTCCCGCCGGGGCGCCCGTCATCGCATCGCTGGATCCTGCGCAACGCGAATTGCGGCGCCAGGTGCATCACACGGTTGCCAAGGTCGGCGATGACATCGGCAGGCGCCGGACCTTCAATACGGCGATTGCCGCGGTCATGGAACTGCTGAACGCACTGCAACGGTTCAGCGACAGCTCGGCGCAGGGTCGCGCGGTGATGCAGGAAGCGCTCGATCTCGTGGTGCTGATGCTGTCGCCGATCGTGCCACATGCTGCACACGCGCTGTGGCGCGCGCTCGGACATGCGACCGCGGTCCTTGACGAAGCCTGGCCCGAGCCCGACGCTCGCGCGCTGGCCGTGGACACGGTGGAAATCGTGGTGCAGGTCAATGGCAGGCTTCGCGCGCGCATCCCGATGCCGGCAGGCGCGGACGAAGCAACGGCGCGCGCGGCGGTGCTGGCGGATCCCGGCGTCGCGCGCTTTGTCGCGGGGCAGACGGTGCGTAGACTGGTCTACGTGCCAGGCAAGCTCGTCAATGTGGTGACATGATGCGGCAGCTGTTGCGGTATTGCCTGATCGGTTTCGTGACGCTGGCAGCTGGCTGCGGTTTCCAGCTGCGCGGCCAGGCGCCGCTGCCGGCGGTATTCGCGACGCCATACCTCGAGAGCAGCGATCGGTACACGCCCCTGTATGCGGCCCTCGAGTCGCGCCTGCGCGCTGCGGGCGCAAGACCCGCGGTGGACAAGCTGAGCGCCAGCGCGGTGATCCACCTGGACCAGGACGAGACCGGGCGCGCACTCCTGTCGGTTTCGGCGCGCAACACGCCCGGAGAATTCGAGGTCTACTACACGGCGGGATATTCGGTAACTGCCGGTGGCAGCGAGCTGCTCGCGCGCCAGCAGGTGACGCTGACGCGTGATTTCGGCTATGACGAGACGGCGGTGCTCGCCAAGGAACACGAAGAGCAATCGTTGCGGGCGGCACTCGCCGACGAGCTGGCCGGCATGATATTGCGGCGCCTGGCGGCGCTGTGAATTTCTCGGTTTTCGATGTCTTCAAGGTCGGGGTCGGCCCCTCGTCGTCGCACACGATGGGTCCGATGCTGGCATCCCGCATGTTTGTGCAGGACCTGGCTGGGCGCGAACTGCTCAGCAGGACGGTCGAAGTCTATGTGCAGCTCTACGGCTCGCTGGCGCTGACGGGTATCGGGCACTGCACCGACCGTGCCGTACTGCTCGGCCTGGAAGGAAACGATCCGGCCGGACTCGATCCAGCGGTCATGGAACCGGCACTTGCACGCATCCGGGCCAGCGGCCGGCTGCGATTGGCGGGCCGCCACGAGATCGCCTTCGACGAACCCATGAATCTCCTGTTCCTGCGCGACCAGCTGCTGCCGGGCCACTCGAATGGCATGCGATTCACGGCACACGATGCCGATGGCGGCACCTTGCTCGCGGAGGAAATGTATTCGGTGGGCGGCGGCGCCGTGGAGCGGGCCGGGGGCCCTGCGGGCGGAGCTGCGGCGGACGCCGCCGCGGTGCCCCTGCCATTCAGGGATGCAGAAGAATTGCTGCAGCGTTGCCGCGAAGTGCGACTGACAATTGCCGGACTGATGCTCGAGAACGAGCGCGCGCTGCGGGCGCCGGCGGAAATTGAGGCCGGACTGGAGCGGATCTGGAATGTCATGCAGGCCTGTGTGCAACGGGGCTTTGCCGCCGAGGGGGTGTTGCCGGGCGTCCTGAAGCTTCCGCGCCGCGCGCCGCGGCTGCAGCGCATGCTGCTGGCCGAAGCGCCTGCAGGGCCCGTCGACGCGATGGAATGGGTCAATGCCTGGGCGCTGGCGGTCAATGAGGAAAACGCAGCGGGCGGGCAGGTGGTGACGGCGCCGACCAATGGCGCGGCTGGCATCGTGCCGGCGGTGCTGCATTACTACGCCAAGCTGTGTCGCGGCAGCGAGGACGCGGGCGTGCGCCGCTTCCTGCTGGCGGCGGGCGCGATCGGCCTGTTGTACAAGCGCAATGCCTCGATTTCCGGCGCTGAAATGGGCTGCCAGGGTGAAGTCGGCGTGGCCTGCTCCATGGCGGCAGGCGGCCTGGTCGCGGCGCTGGGCGGCTCGAACGAGCAGGTCGAGAACGCCGCCGAAATCGGCATGGAGCACAATCTGGGGCTGACCTGCGACCCGATCGCCGGGCTGGTGCAGATTCCCTGCATCGAAAGAAACGCGATGGGCGCCGTCAAGGCCATCAATGCCGCGCGCCTGGCGCTGCGCGGCGACGGGACTCACAAGGTATCGCTGGACCAGGTCATCGCGACGATGCGCCAGACCGGGCGCGACATGTCCTCCATCTACAAGGAAACATCGGAAGGAGGGCTCGCGGTCAACGTACCGGAATGCTGAGCCCGCCCGGGGGCGCGGCAGCGGCGTGCTTCAGCCTGCGAACCGGTCCGTTGCGCGGACCAGTTCAGCGGTGATGCCGGGCTCCAGAGCTGAATGTCCGGCATCGGCCACGACCCGGAAATCCGCCTCCGGCCAGGCTCGATGCAGTTCCCAGGCCGTCGTCATCGGGCACACGACATCGTAACGGCCCTGTACGATCACCGCTGGAATGTGGCGGATCCGTGCCACGCCGTCGAGCAGCTGGTTCTCGCCGCGCAGGAACCCGCCATTTACGAAGTAGTGGCATTCGATGCGCGCGACCGCGAGCGCGAATTCATCCTCGCCCCACTTGCGGATATTGTCGTCGTCGGTCAGCAGGTAACTGGTCGATCCTTCCCAGACCGCCCAGGCGCGTGCGGCGGCGATGGCGGCGGCGCGGTCGGTCCCGGTCAGGCGGCGGTGATACGCGTGCATGAGATCGCCGCGCTCGGCCACGGGGATCGGCTCAAGATAGGACTCCCAGCGGTCCGGGAAGATCGCACTGGCGCCCTGCTGGTAGAACCATTCGAGTTCGCTCTTGCGCAGCAGGAAGATTCCCCGCAGAACGAGTCCCGTGACGCGCTCGGGATCGGATTGTGCGTAGGCGAGCGCGAGTGTCGAGCCCCACGATCCGCCGAATACCAGCCAGCGCGCGATGCCAAGGTGCTCGCGCAGTTTCTCGATGTCGGCGATCAGGTCCCAGGTGGTGTTGTGCTCGAGCGCCGCATGCGGGCGGCTGGGGCCGCAGCCGCGCGGGTCGAACAGGACGATGCGATAGCGGGCGGGGTCGAAGAACCGCCGCGCACGCGCATCGCAGCCCCCGCCGGGGCCGCCGTGCAGGAATACAGCCGGCCTGCCAGCGGGATTGCCGCATTCCTCCCAGTAGATCTCGTGGCCATTGCCGACCACCAGATGACCCTGGCGCCGCGGCTCGACGGGCGGGTAGAGCCCGCGTCGGGTACTGCTGTCGTTCAGAATTCCTGCTCCCATCGAATGTGAGGCCCACTATTGCCTGCATTGCCAGAGAAATCAATGAGATGCTGCGGAATCCCGGCGCCTGCGCCAGGCCGGGCGCTATTGCCGCCGGCGGGCGCCCCACCGACAATCGCCTGATGCGCATTTCGACCGACCGACTCGCCGGCACACTGGAGAAAAAACTTTCAGCCGCCTGGCTGGTGATCGGCGACCAGCCGCTCCTGGTCGGAGAGGCCGCCGACGCCATCCGCATGCGCGCGCGCGTCGAAGGCTACGCGGGCCGCGAATTGTTCTTCGTCGAGCGCAGCTTCGACTGGTCCTCGCTGCTTGCCGCAAGCCGGTCGCTGTCGCTGTTTTCGGAACGGCGCATCATCGAAATCAAGATGCCGAGTCCACGCCCGGGGACGGATGGCGCTGCGGTGCTCGCGCAGCTGGCTTCAGATCCCGCACCGGACACGCTGACACTGGTCGTGAGCGGGCGGCCCGAGCGGGATACCTGGAGTGCGGCCTGGTTCAAGGCGTTCGAGAAGAATGGCGTGGTCGTGCAGGCATGGCCGGTTGAAATCGGGCAACTGCCGCAGTGGATAGTCTCCCGGGCCGGCCGGCACGGCATTGCGATCGACCCCGAAGGCGCGCGACTGCTCGCCGAGCGGGTCGAGGGCAATCTGCTGGCGGCGCACCAGGAAATCGAGAAGCTGGCATTGCTGCACGCTGGCGGGACCGTCGGCGTCGCTGAAGTGCTGGCGGCGGTCGCAAACAGCGCGCGCTACGACGTCTACCAGCTCGGCGAGGCGGCGCTCGAAGGCGATGCGGCGAGAAGCCTGCGCATACTCGAAGGCCTGCGGGCCGAGGGCGCAGAACCGGCGTTCGTGCTGTGGGCGCTGTGCCGCGAGCTGCGCGCCCTTGCCGGGGCGCGCCGCAATCCCGGGATCACGCAGGGCTATGGCCGCCATGCCGAACGCCGCGCCGAACTGCTGACTCGCGCCCTGCGTCGCACCAAGGGACGATCATTGGCTCGGCACTTCATCGATGCGGGGCGCGTCGATCGCCAGGTCAAGGGGCTCGGCCGGGGCGACCCCTGGACCGGGCTGACGGACCTGGTCGCCACAGTATCGGGTGTCAGTCTCCCCGAAGCACCCCGCGCCTGAGCTGCGATGCGGCCGATCGGCGTATTCGGCGGGATGTTCGATCCGATTCATTACGGGCACCTGCGCACCGCGCACGAACTCTTCGAACTGCTGGACCTCGAGGCGATCGCCTTCGTGCCGGCCGGCGATCCGCCGCATCGCCCCCGGCCGCTCGCGGACGGCGCGACCCGTCACGCGATGGTCCGCGCTGCGATCCGGGGCGACCGGCGATTCCTGGTCGATGATCGTGAACTGCGGCGCGCCGGGCTTTCGTACACGGTGCTGACGCTCGGGGAAATTCGTGCCGAGCGGGGCCGGCAGCCCATCGCGCTGATCATGGGCATGGACGCATTTGCCGGTCTCGGCGGCTGGCATCGCGCCGCGGAGCTGATCGAGCTCGCGCACATCATCGTTGCGGTGCGGCCAGGAGCGGAGCCTCCGCGAGATGGCCTGGCGGCGGAACTGCTGTGCGATCGCGCCTGCGATGATGCGCGCCGGCTGGCCAGCGTCCCGGCCGGGCTCGTTTATGTCAACATGGGAACACAGCTCGATGTGTCTTCGAGCGCAGTGCGCGATGTGGTCGCCGCGGGCCGTGATCCGCGCTACTTGATGCCCGAGGCTGTGCGTAGGATCATCATTGCCAGGGGCAGCTATGCTCCGGCCAGGTGAAACCGAGGAATGATCGAAAAGAGGACGAAGACCAGACGCCGCAGACCCGTTACTGTTGCGAAGAAGACCAGGAAAGCACCTGACGCGCTGACCAAGATAGCCATCGCCGCGCTCGAGGACATGAAAGCCGTGAATGTCAGGATCCTCGATGTCCGCAAGCTCACCGATGTCACCGACACGATGATCGTCGCAACCGGCACCTCCGACCGCCACGTCAAGTCGATCGCCGGCCGCCTGGTCGAACGCTGCCGGCAGGCGGGCCATCATCCTTATGGTATCGAGGGCGAACGCGAGGGCGAATGGGTCCTGGTGGACCTGCAGGACCTGATCGTGCACGTGATGCTGCCGCGAATCCGCGAGTTCTACGGGCTCGAGAAGCTGTGGGATTTGCGTCCGGTGCTGCGCGTGCCCAGTCTCGCCTGAGCCCTGCCGATGCGCGCCCGGCTGATCGCGGCCGGCACCCGGCTGCCCGACTGGCTCAACGAGGGGTTCGCCGGCTACGCCAGGCGCTTCGCCGGATTCCGCCTCGAACTGGTTGAAATTCCCTTGTCGCGCCGCGCTGGCGATCGGGATATCGCGCGGGCCCTCGCCGGCGAGGGACGGCGCATGCAGGCCGCCATCGGCCCGCGCGATTACGTGGTGGCGCTGGACCTGAATGGCCGCGCGATGTCCACTGCCGAACTGGCGCGCTGGCTCGAGCGCCGGCTCACGGATGGCCGCGACCTGGCGTTTCTCATCGGCGGTCCCGACGGGCTGGCGCCGGAACTGCTGCAACGGGCCGACATGAAATGGTCGCTTTCGCCGCTGACCTGGCCGCATGGCCTGGCCCGGGTCATGGTTGCCGAACAGCTATACCGTGCCCATAGCATCCTGCATGGGCATCCCTACCATCGCGGTTGACCCGTCCGCGGCTGCGGGCAGACTCCAGCTGGCCCGGCCGGCGAAGGGGGTATGCTCATGGGTTTGCCGGGCCCTGCGATGCCATACGACCGCATTCAACTCGCCTCTGCATCGCCGCGGCGGAGCCTGCTGCTCCGCCAGATCGGCGTCGCGCACGATGTCAGCCCGGTGGAGCTGGATGAATCCCGGCGCAGGGGTGAATCACCAAGGGACTACGTGTTGCGCCTGGCGCGTGCCAAGGCAGCGACCGTCACCACAACGGGCAATGGCATGCCCGTGCTCGCGGCCGACACGACCGTCGCCATCGGGCAGGATGTCTTCGGCAAGCCACAGGATCGGGATGACGCGATCCGCATGCTGGCTGCGCTCGCCGGCAGGAGCCACGACGTGCTGACGGCAGTAGCGCTCGCGAGTGATGGACGCCTGGATACCGTGATCAGCGAGACACGCGTGACATTTCGCGCCATCTCCGCGGCCGAATGCCGGGACTACTGGGCGAGCGGCGAGCCGCAGGACAAGGCGGGCGCCTACGCAATCCAGGGCTTCGGCGCAGTCTTCATCGCCCGGCTCGAAGGGAGCTACTCGGGCGTGATGGGTCTGCCGCTGTGCGAGACGGCGGCGCTGCTGGACGCGGCCGGCGTAAGTCGCTGGCAGGTTCTGGCATGAGCGTCGAAATCCTGGTGAATGTGACGCCACGCGAAAGCCGTGCTGCCGTGGTGGACCAGGGTGTTGTCCAGGAACTCTACGTCGAGCGCGTGAACCGGCGCGGCCTGGCCGGCAACATCTACAAGGGCCGCGCTTCACGCGTGCTGCCAGGCATGCAGGCGGCATTCATCGAAATCGGACTCGATCGCGCGGCGTTCCTTCATGCGTCGGACATTGTACCGCCCGGGCTCGAGGCCGGGGTGGAGACACAGGCCTTCGAAAATATCCGCGATCTCGTGAATGAAGGCGACACCATCCTGGTACAGGTCCTGAAGGATCCGCTCGGAACCAAGGGCGCCCGGCTGTCGACCTACGTGACGCTGCCTTCGCGATTCCTCGTATTCATGCCACAAGGCCGGGGTGTTGGCGTTTCAGCCCGGATAGAAAACGAGGACGAGCGTCTGCGACTGCGGGAGACGGTCAGGGATTTCAGCGGCGGGCGCGGTGGCTGGATCGTGCGGACCGTGGCCGAGGGCGCACAGATCGAGGCACTGCGAGCCGACATGATGTTTCTCGAACGACTCTGGCAGGTCATCCGGGAGCGCGCCGGGCGCGCGGCAGCGGAGCAGATCGTCCACGAGGATCTCGCCCTGCCATTGCGCGTGTTGCGCGACTTGCTGGGCGAACAGGTCGGCCGCGTGCTGGTGGACAATCCGGCTGCACACTCGCAGATGACCGCATTTGCCAGGACCTTCATGCCGGCGCTCGCCGGGCGGATCGAGATCTACGATGGCAGCCGGCCGATCTTCGACCTGTATGGTGTCGAGGATGAATTCGAGCGCGCGCTGAACCGCAAAGTGGCGTTGAAGTCGGGCGGCTACCTGATGTTCGACCAGACCGAGGCGCTGACGACCATCGACGTCAACACCGGGGCATTCGTGGGACACCGCAATCTCGAGGACACGATCTACCGCACCAATCTCGAAGCCGCTGTGGCGATTGCACGCCAGCTCCGGCTGCGCAATCTCGGCGGCATCATCATCGTGGATTTCATCGACATGCAGGATGCCGGCCACCGCCAGCTGGTGCTGCAAGCGCTCGAGCAGGCGCTGGCGGGGGACCACGTTCGGACCCGGCTGTCGGCCGTATCCGCGCTGGGTCTGGTCGAAATGACGCGCAAACGCACGCGCGAGAGTCTGGAACACCAGCTGTGCCGACCTTGTCCAAGCTGCGATTCCCGTGGTTTCGTGAAGACGGCCGAGACGGTCGCCTACCAGATATTCCGCGAGGTGCTGCGCCAGGCGCGGCAGTTCGATTTCAAGGAAATGCTCGTGCTGGCGCACCAGGATGTCATCGAATTGCTGCTCGACGAGGAATCCGCCGCGCTGGGCGAGCTCGAACTCTCGATCGGCAAGCCGATCCGGCTGCAGGTTGAGGCGCTGTATGCCGCGGAGCAATTCGACGTCGTGCTGGTATAGAAAGTGGCAACACCAGGCAACATCGGCAGGACGGCACAGCGTCTGAGGCGACTTTGGCGCTGGGTAGCGGGAACAGCCGCTGCGCTCGCCCTGCTCGCGGCGCTGGCGGTCGGCGCATTCCGCCTGGCGATCGAATTGCTGCCCGGCTACCAGCAGCAGATTGCCGAGCAGATCCGCGCGGCGACCGGACTCAGGCTGGAATTCGATTCGCTGAATGCGCGCATCGGCCGCTATGGACCCGAAGTCAACTTCAATGGCGCGCGCGTGCTGCCGGCCAGCGGTGACCAGCCGCTGGTCAGCGCCGAGTCGGGCCGTGTAAGTCTCGCGATCGGCCGCTCGCTGTGGTACCGCCGAATCGAGGTCGGAAGAGTCGTGCTGGTCCGGCCGCGACTGCACTTCGTGATCCACACCGATGGGAGCATCGAACTGATCGGCCAGGCTGCGATCGAACCGAAGCCCGGTGTCGAGCGCGGGCCGATGACACTCGCGCGTCTGCCGCGCGGGCTGTTCGCGGTTCGCGACGCGACGCTCGATGTACTCGATCTGCGCGCCAGTCAGGGGCGGTTCGAATTGACCGGCGCGGACCTGGAGTTCGAGCGCAGGGGACGGGATCTCGCTCTGGTCGGACAGGTCGAGTTGCCGGAGCACCTCGGCTCGGTACTCGAGTTCAACGCCGACCTGGACGGCGATCTTGAGGAGACGGATTCGATCGATTGGCGTGTGCGGATTGACGCAAAGAACCTGGATTTCGAGCAGTGGGCGGCTCTGCTGCCCAGCAGTTTTGTGGTTCCCGCCGGTGGCCGTGGCTCGCTGCGGGTATCGGCGCGCGGCGTCGGACGCGGATTTTCCAGCCTGCGGTTGCGCGCGGAGCTCAGCGATCTGCGCCTGCCGGGCGGCGGGGCCGAATTCAGGCGCGTGGCCGGTGAAATTCGGCTGTTACGCGAATCAGACGGCTTGTCCTTCGAAGGTGCGGGCCTCGAGCTGTCACGCGTGGGTGCGCCCTGGCGGCCGACCAGGGTATCCGGGACCCTGAAAAGGCATGATGGGCGCGTCATTGCGCTCACGGCGCGTGCGGATTATCTGCGGCTCGAGAATCTCGCGGCACTTTCCTCGCTGCTTCCGGCAGCGCCGCTGCGCGAGATGCTGGAGGCGCTGGCGCCGCGCGGCGAACTGTTCGGCCTCGATGCCGCCGTGACCGGTCTCGGCGCGGGCCGGCTGCCCGATATCAACGGCCAGGTGCGGTTTTCGGACATCGGCATCGAGGCCTACGGCAAGGCGCCGGGACTACTGGGACTCGACGGCGTGATTGAAGGCCACGGAGCCGGCGGCGTCGTGCAACTGGCAACCCGCGACGCCGAGATCCGCTGGCCTCTGCAATGGCGTGCGATTGCAGAGCTGCCGCGGGCCGACGGCAGGATCGAATGGAGCCGCTTTGGCGACGGCGCCCGGCTGTGGATCGATGATGCCGTCATCGACAGCGGTCACGGCATCGCGCGCGGCAATATTCGACTGGTATTCCAGCCCGGACAGCTGCCACTGATGGACCTGAGCGCGAGTGTCGAGGACTTCGACGCGACCCAGGCCTGGCGCTATCTGCCGATCGCGCAGCTGAAGCCAAAGTCGCTGGGCTGGCTGGATGCCGCATTCCGCGGCGGCCGCCTGGTGGAAGGCTCAGTCAGGCAAACCGGCCCGACCCGCGGCTTTCCCTACCGCGAGGGTCAGGGCAGTTTCCGTGCCGAGGGGCGCGCGCAGGGATTGACCCTTTTCTATGCGCCGGGCTGGCCGGAAATCCGCGGGCTCGACGTTGAATACAGCTTCGACGGTCCGGCGTTGCACGCGGTCGCGAACAGCGGCTCGATGGCCGGCATGACGATCGCCCGGGCCGAGGCCAGCAGTGCGGATTATCGCGATGCGATCCTGGCGCTGAACGCGACGGTGAGTGGTGACGCGGGTCGCGCAATCCGCTTGCTGCAGGACAGTCCGCTCGCGCCGGCGCTTGGAACGGGATTGAAGGATCTCAGCGGTTCGGGACCGCTGTCCAGCGAGCTCGCGATGTATCTGCCGCTGAAAGAACTGGATCGGCGGGTCGTAACGGTCATGACCACGCTCGATGGCGTCAAGCTGCAGCATCGCCAGCAGGCGGTCGAGGCCAGCGAACTGAAGGGCGTACTGTGGGTGCGCAACCGCGAGATCGATGCGCCGGCGCTGACCGGGCAGTTGCTGGGCGGGCCGTTACAGGTCTCCATCCGGACGACTGTCCAGGAGAATGGTGGTCTCAGCACCCAGCTGAATGGGCAGGGCCGGGTGGCGGCCGGGCCGCTCAGACCGGTTGCGCACCTGCCGGTCAATGCAGGATTGTCCGGGTCGGCGGACTGGCGCGGGTTCCTGACGGTCGAGCGCGACGCCGACGCGACGGTTCCGGCACGCGGCACGCTCCGTTTCAGCAGCGACCTGCGTGGACTTGCGTCGAAGCTGCCTGCGCCATTTTCGAAATCGGCTGATGCGGCGCGCCCGCTGACGGTCACCGCAATCTTCGGCGGTGCTGACGGGCTGCGGATCCAGGCACAGCTCGGGCGCGATGTGCATGCCCTGCTGCAGTGGCGGCAGAACCCGGAGGATCCTCCGATCGAGCGCGGCGTCCTCTCATTCGGCAGCAGCGCGCCGACGGCACTGCCGCGTTCCCCGGGGCTGTGGCTTGCAGGCCGGCTCGAGTCGGCAAGCATCTCGGATCTGCTCGCATTGAAATGGGACCAGCCCCGCGGGCGTCCGTTGCACGAATTGCTGGGCGGAGCCGACCTGTCGATCCAGCGCCTGGAAGTACTGGGTTACGAGTTCGCCAATGCGAATGGCCGCATGCGACCCGGCAATCGCGCATGGGAAATCGATGTGGATTCGGAGCGCGCAAGCGGCCACCTGACGGTGCCACACACGTTTCCGGGCGAAGTGCCGATGGTCCTGGATTTCGATCGCCTGCATTTCGGCGCATCGGTGCGCAGCGAAGGGAGCGAGCCGGATCCGCGCCAGCTGCCGGCGATCCGCGTCGATATCCGCGATCTCCTGTTCGATGGCCGTCAATACGGCCACCTGCAGGCCGAGCTGGCGCGCGGCACGGCGGGCATGACGCTCAATCAATTCACGATCCAGCACGCGGCATTTACCGCCAAGGGGCGCGGCAGCTGGCTGGTGCGCAATTCCGGCGCCGAGTGCCGGCTCGAATTCGAGGCGGATAGCAGCAATGTGCTCGCATTCATGAATGCGATGCAGCTTGGCTCGCTGATCAGCGGCCGTCATGGCCGCATCTCGGCGAATCTGAGCTGGCCGGGTCCACCGGAATCGAGCGCGATCGGGCGGCTTTCCGGCAGGCTCGAGATGGCGGCGGAGGACGGGCGCCTGACCTCGGTCGAGCCCGGCGCCGGCCGGGTGCTCGGCCTGATGAGTCTTGCGCACCTGCCACGCCGGATGGCGCTTGATTTCGGCGACCTGACCGGCGAGGGCCTGTCATTCGACACACTGCGCGGGACATTTCAGCTGACCGATGGCGAGGCCTACACCGACAATCTGACGCTGCGTGGCTCAGCCGCGGAAATCGGCCTGGCAGGGCGCACCAATCTCCGCGCGGGGACCTACGACCAGACCGCGGTCGTCACCGGCCAGCTCGGCGCGTCACTGGGAGTAGCGGGTGCGCTGGCCGGCGGCCCCGCAATCGGCGCAGCGCTCCTGCTGTTCTCCCGGATCTTCAAGGAGCCGCTCGCAGGCGCCACCCGGGGTTACTATCGCATCACCGGCAGCTGGGACGATCCGCAGGTGCGCCGAATCGACGCGCGCGAGATGAAAGATGCACAGCAGGTCGCCACGCCCCCGCGCGCAGACGACTCGGGCAGCGCGCAGGAAGCGCAATGATCCAGCCAGTCGTCGCCGCGCTGCAGATGACCTCGGTTGCGGATGTCGGCAGGAACCTCGAAACCGCGCGGCGCCTGCTGGAGAAGGCGCGCGCCGGCGGCGCCTGCCTGGCGGTGCTGCCCGAGAATTTCTCCTTCATGGGACGCACCGAGGCGGAGCGGCGCGAGGTCGTCGAGAGCGATGGCGACGGCCCGGTGCAGAGGGCGGTCGCGGCGGCTGCGCGCGAACTCGGGATGTGGGTCGTTGCCGGCACGCAGCCGGTCGCCGTGCCCGGCGAGGCGCGCCCTGCCAATGCCTGCATCGTCTACGATGCCGGTGGCCGCCGCGTCGCGCGCTACGACAAGATCCACTTGTTCGACGTCGACCTGCCGGACGGCCGGGAGGGTTACAGGGAATCGAAGAATGCAGTCCCGGGGGCGCAGACCGTGACGGTTGACACGCCTGCGGGCCGGCTTGGTCTGAGCGTGTGCTACGATCTGCGGTTTCCGGAATTGTACCGCCGTCTGGTCTCCGGGGGCGCAGAGATCTTCAGCGTGCCATCCGCATTCACCGGTCCGACCGGCCGCTCACATTGGGAAATCCTGCTGCGCGCGCGGGCGATCGAGGATCTTTCGTTCGTGATCGCCGCGGCGCAGACCGGTATCCACGACAGTGGCCGCGAAACCTATGGTGACAGTCTGATCGTCGATTATTGGGGCCGCGTGCTGCAGCGCCAGCCGCGCGGCAGCGGCGTGGTGCTCGCAGCGCTCGACCGCGAGCACCAGGCGGCGACGCGTGCGGGCTTTCCGGTGCTCGACCACCGGGTGCTCGGATGAGCGCGCATGCGCTCGAGCGCGCGCGCGAACTGATCCTCGCACCGTCGGGTCTGGACGAGGGCCGTCTCGAACAGGCTCTCGGATCGCTGCTCGGCGCGGCGGTCGACTCGGGCGATCTCTATTTCCAGCTTGCGCGTGAGGAACACTGGTCACTGGAGGACGGGATCGTCAAGGATGGGAGCTACGGCATCGAACAGGGTGTCGGCGTGCGCGCAATGGCTGGCGAACGCACCGGCTTTGCCTATTCCGATGAAGTCGTGCCGGCCTCCCTGCTGGCAGCCGCGCGTGCTGCGCGGGCGATTGCCCGTGAGGGCGGCAGCGGCCGGGTGCAGGCCTGGAAGTCCTGCGCGTCGCACCAGCTCTACCTGCCCGATGACCCGATCACCTCTCTGGCTGACGGCGACAAGGTCGCGCTGCTGATGCAGCTGGATCGCAATGCCCGCGCACTGGATCCCCGTGTCAGGCAGGTCGTCGCGAGTCTTGCCGCCGTTCACGAGGTCATACTCGTGGCCGCCAGCGATGGAACGCTGGCCGCCGATGTGCGACCGCTGGTGCGAATGAATATTTCGGTCATCGTCGAGCAGGAGGGTCGCCGCGAGCAAGGCTACGCTGGCTGCGGCGGGCGTTATTCGCTCGAGGAATTCGTCGCGGGTGATCGTCCCATGCAGCTCGCCCGCGAAGCCGTGCGACAGGCGACCGTCAATCTCGATGCGGTGCCCGCGCCGGCCGGAACGATGACCGTAGTGCTCGGCCCGGGCTGGCCCGGCGTGCTGCTGCACGAGGCAATCGGTCATGGGCTGGAGGGCGATTTCAACCGCCGTGGTACCTCGGCGTTTTCAGGCCGCATCGGCGAACAGGTGGCATCAAAGCTGTGCACGGTCGTCGATGACGGTACGCTCCCCGGCAGGCGCGGCTCGCTGAATATCGACGATGAGGGGACGGCCACGACCTGCACGACGCTGATTGAGAATGGCGTGCTGAAGGGCTACCTGCAGGACCGGCTCAATGCACGGCTGATGGGCGCGCAACCGACCGGCAACGGCCGACGCGAGTCATTCGCCCACGCGACGCTGCCGCGCATGACGAATACCTACATGCTGCCGGGGCCGCACGATCCGCAGGAAATAATCCGCTCGGTGCAGCACGGCCTGTATGCGGTCAATTTCGGCGGCGGCCAGGTCGACATCACGTCTGGAAAATTCGTGTTTTCGGCAAGTGAGGCCTACCTGATCAGGGACGGCCGGATCGCCGCACCGGTCAAGGGCGCGACATTGATCGGAAACGGTCCGGATGTCCTGACCCGTGTCAGCATGGTCGGCAATGATCTCGCGCTCGACGACGGTATCGGCAGTTGCGGCAAGGACGGTCAGACCGTGCCGGTCGGCGTCGGTCAGCCCACGCTGCGGATCGATGGGCTGACTGTCGGCGGCACTGCCTGAAGGAGGCGCTGATGCGCCTGTCGCGTCTGGTCTACGAAACACTGCCCTATGTCTACATGCTGGTCGGCGTCGGCGCCTGCGCCGGCTCGTTCCTGTGGCGCACCGAAGGCTGGGCCGATCTGGTGGCTGCATCTGGCCTGCTGGTACTGGTCGCCGGGCTGGTGCTGGCGCTGCGACGCCGCGACTATCGCATCCAGGCGCGCCGTTACGGCGCCGCATTCGAAGACGACGACTGATCAGTCCGCATTGACGCCGGCGAGGCGTCTGATCACGGCCGCAGCACGATCACATTCCCGGCGTGTGGCACATACCTGGGTCAGATGGCCGAGCTTGCGACCCGGTCGCGCGGATTTTCCGTAATCGTGCCAGTGCACGCCGGGCAGCCGCAGCAAGCTCGGTGCCGGCGGCAGCCTGCCGATCAAATTCCGCATGACCACATGACCGCGCGGGCGCGTGCTGCCGAGCGGCAGGCCGGCGATGGCGCGGACGTGATTCTCGAACTGGCTGGTTTCCGCGCCTTCGATGGTCCAGTGCCCGGAATTGTGGACCCGCGGCGCCATCTCGTTCGCGATCAGCCGCCCGCGCTCGATGAAGAATTCGACGCACAGGACGCCAACGTAGTTCAGCGCCTGCAGCAACCGGCGCAGGTGGCGCTCCGCGCTGCGCTGCAGGGGAGCATTGCGAAATGGCGCGCGGGTCTCGGCCAGGATGCCGTGTTCATGCACATTCTCCGCCAGCGGGTAGAAAACCATGCGTCCGGCGTGGTCACGCGCCGCGATCAGCGAGACCTCGCGCGCGAAGGACACGAAGCGTTCGTACACCAGCGCCTGGCCGCCGAGGCGCTTCCAGGCGCTTGCGGCATCGCCGGGCCGGCGCAGCAGGTACTGCCCTTTCCCGTCGTAGCCAAGACGCCGCGTCTTCAGGATTCCCGGGGCGCCGAGCCTGGCGACGGCTCTCGTCAGTCCGGGCAGATCGTCGACGGCGACGTGCGGCGCAACCGGAATGCCGAGCCGCTGGAACAGCTTTTTTTCGGAGATCCGGTCCTGTCCGATGGCAAGCGCCCGCGGCGGCGGCCAGACCGGCACGATCTGCACGACTGCGCGCACCGACGCGACCGGCACATTCTCCCAGTCGAATGTCACGACGTCGACGGCCCGCGCGAAGCGCCTGAGCCTGCGCAGGTCGTCGAATGCGCCGGTCATGACCGGCGCCATCGAGCTGCCCGAAACATCGCGGCTGCAGTCATACATCGTGAAGCGCATTCCGAGCGGGATGCCCGAAAGTGCCATCATCCGGCCAAGCTGGCCGGCGCCGATGACGCCGATGTGCATGACTCAGCCGCTGGAGGGGGCGGGCTTGGCCAGGACCTCGGCGGTCTGGCGCTCGCGGTAGCTGCGAAGTGCATCGAGCAGCGGCGCATGGCGGCCGGCCAGAATGGCGGTCGCAAGCAGCGCCGCATTCTTCGCGCCAGGCTCGCCGATGGCGACCGTCGCTACCGGAACGCCTGCCGGCATCTGTGCGATCGACAGCAGGGAATCCAGCCCATTCAGCGCCTTCGACTGGATCGGCACGCCGATGACCGGCAGCAAGGTCTTTGATGCCGTCATGCCAGGCAGGTGAGCGGCGCCGCCGGCGCCCGCGATCAGCACCTCGATGCCGCGGGCCGCGGCGCCGGATGCGTATTCAAACAGCAGATCGGGCGTTCGATGGGCGGAGACAATCCGCGTCTCGAATGGGACTGAAAGCGCCTTCAACAGCTCGGCGGCGTGCGACATGGTCTCCCAGTCGGACGACGAGCCCATGATGATGCCGACCAGCGGTTTCATCGCGGAAGTCTAGCATGTGGCCCGTCCGCGCCCCTGCGCCGGACCGGAACTGAAATACCCCCGCGCCGACAGGGAGTAGTGCGGCGCGGGGGGATGCCCGAAATCAGGGGATGCTTGACACGTTGGGCAACGCGATCAGGCTAGCGAAGGCCTGAACAAGGTCCAAGAATGTACCGTCGCCGGAATGCGACAGATTTCACGGGCGGTGGCCTCAGCCGTCAATCACCTGGCGGACCCACCGGAACAATTCACGCTTCGCGGCAGCCGCTCGGTCACCCGCGCGCAGAGCGGCGGCGGCGCTCGCGAGGCGCACCAGCTCTGTGCGATCCGCGTGCGGAAACTCGGCGGCGAATTCGACGATGGCTGCCTGACCCTCGACCAGCAGCCGGTCGCGCCAGCGCTCGGCCCGCCTGAAGCGCATGGTCTCGAGGCGCGCGGTCGCGCTGACGGCTTCGAGTGCGGCGCGGATGGGCTCGGAATCGATCTTGCGCAGCAGCTTGCCGATGAACAGTTTCTGGCGCACCAGCGCGGAGTGACTCGTGATACGACGGGCAAGTGCGATCGCGTCGCACAGTTTTTCCGGCAGGTCGAGACCGGCCACCAGCTCCTCGGGCACTTCCATCAGCTGCTGGACAAGGTCCTGCAGGTTCCGGGCCCGGCGTTTCAGTTCACCCTTGGTCGGGGGCGGTGGCTCCCCGGGCAGCTGGCGGCGACGCATTGCGACGATGCTAGCATGCACACATGAACCTGCCGGTGACCCCCGATCCCGCCCAGCTTGAGCTCGAGAATGTCGTCGAACAGGCGCTTGCGCTTGCGCGCCGGCGGGGTGCAACCGCGGTCGAAGCCGGTGTTGCTGTCGGCTCCGGTCTCTCGGTCACCGTGCGGCTCGGTGAAGTAGAGACACTCGAATACCAGCGCGACCGCAGTCTGGGCGTGACCGTCTATGTCGGTCTTCGCAAGGGCTCGGCGAGCACGGCGAATCTGACGCCCTCGGCGGTCGAGGAAACCGTCGTCAAGGCGCTGTCGATCGCGAGCTTCACGGCCGAGGATGAATACTCCGGCCTGCCGGACGCGCAATTCATGGCCCGGGAGGTGCCGGATCTCGACCTCTGCCATCCCTGGGAAATCGACGCGCCGGCCGCGATCGAGCTTGCCAGGCAGTGCGAGGCGGCAGCCCTTGCAGTCGATCCGCGCATCCGCAATTCCGAGGGCGCCTCGATTTCGACCCACCGGAGGATGCGCGTGCTTGGCAACAGCCATGGCTTCATCGGCGGCTATCCCGCCACATCGCATTCGGTCAGTTGCGTCGTGCTGGGTCAGGTGAATGGCGACATGCAGCGCGACTACTGGTACACGGCGGCGCGCGACTGGAAGGGACTGGAGGATGTCGAGGAGGTCGGCCGCAGAGCGGCGCGACGCGCGCTCGGCCGACTGGGCGCCGGCAAGTTGCCGACCCGCCGGGCACCGGTGCTGTTCGCTCCCGACATGGCGCGCGGCCTGATCGGCCATCTCGTCGCTGCGGTCGGTGGTGGAGCCCAGTACCGGCGCAGCAGTTTTCTGCTGGACGCCGCCGGGCAGCAGATATTTCCGGCCGCAATTTCACTGCGCGAACGACCACACCTCCAGGGTGCGCTGGGATCGGCGCCATTCGACGGCGAAGGCGTAGCGACCCGTGACCGCGACCTGGTAGTCAACGGCGTGCTGACCGGCTACCTGCTGGATGCGTACTACGCGCGCAAGCTCGGACTTGTGACCACCGGCAATGCCGGTGGTGTCCACAATCTGGTGGTCGAGGGCGACAGGCTGGATCAGGATGCGCTGCTGCGGAAGCTTGGCACCGGCCTGCTGGTGACCGAGATGATGGGGCAGGGTGTCAATCCGGTGACCGGCGACTATTCGCGCGGCGCAGCGGGATTCTGGGTCGTCAACGGGACTATCGAGCGCCCGGTGCACGAGATCACGGTCGCCGGCAATCTGCGCGACATGTACCAGGGCCTGGTCGCGCTGGGCGACGACCTGGACCGGCGCGGAGCCGTGCACTGTGGTTCGATATTGATCGAACAGATGACGATCGCGGGCGACTAGCTTCCCTGGATCTTGGCGCCGGCGAGGTCGCGCAGCGTCACCATGCCCGTGCGTTCGCGGATCGCCGCCTCCACGCCATCCGCAATCACATCGGCGTCGGGTTCGGTGCGGGCACGCCACAGCAGCCAGGTCTCGTACTGGCGCTCATCGCGGACCGCGGTGAGGATGTGGTGCATCGCGATGCTCTCGAGGTCACGCGCCGGCAGCACCTCTTCCTCATCGGTGGTGGTCACGAGCCCGGCATGCTCCAGGGCCTCGATGACCGTTTCCAGCGCGGAGCCCGGTACTTCCAGCTGCTCCGCGAGGTTCCGCAGCCGCCATGGTCCGGCGCCCGCTATGAAATTCCTTCCGATCAGCAGCATGACGGTGAGCGCCAGCCGCTCGCGCAGACGGCTGGTCAGTTGCACCGGCGCCTGGCCGGCCCGCAGGTAGCGGGGATTCTGCACGTAGAATGAGAGCTGTGCGCCGATAAGCAGGATCAGCCAGCTCAGGTAGATCCAGATCAGCGCAGCGAGGAATATCGCGAACCCCGCGTAAATCGCCACCATGTTGGTGGAGGCGGCGACGATCTTCGTGAATATCATGCCGCTCATGGCCCACAGCACGCCGGCGGTCAGGCCACCGGCACACGCGGGTCGCAGCCGTACGCGCGTGTTCGGTATGAACACGTAGAGAAATGTGAACACGGCGGTCACGAACAGGAACGGCCCCGCGGCGCCCAGCCCGCCGATGATCGTGCCGAATACCGCATGGCCGGTGAGCCAGCGCATCGTGTCCTGCTCGGCGACGGCGCCCAGCAGGCCGAAGACGATGACCAGAAACACCGGAGCAATCACCATCAGGCTCAGGTACTCGCTGATGCGGCGCATCAGCGAGCGCGGCCGTTCGACGTGCCAGGCGAAGTTGAATGCGTCTTCCAGCTTCCGGATCGTGGCGACCACGGTGTACAGCAGGAATGCCAGCCCCAGCGAGCCCAGCACGCCGCCTCGCACCCTTTCGACGAAATCCATGATCTGCGCGGTCAGTTCGCTGGCGCGTTCGCCGATCGGCCGCAGGAACTCGAACAGCAGCGGCTCCAGATCGCGGTGCACGCCGAGGCCCTTCAGCACGGCAAATGCGAATGCGAACAGCGGCACCAGGGACAGGAGCGTCGTGTAGACGAGACCCATGGCGCGCAGATTCAGCTCGCCAGTCAGCAGGTCGCGCACCAGCGCATAGGGATAGCGCAGGAGACCCAGCAGCCACTCGGCCTGCTTCAGGGCCAGCGGCGCATGGCGGTCGAACAACAGTCGCTCGATGCGCCGGCGCAGGTCGAGTTCCACTCTCATCGCAGCAGCGTGGCACAGGGTGGAAGGCCCCGCAATCGGCCGCTTTGCTAGAGTGTGGTCATGCGCGGCGACTTTCCCGGACGCATCGTCTGTCTGACCGAGGAGACGACCGAGACGCTTTATCTGCTCGGCGAAGACGCGCGCATCGTCGGCATCTCCGGTTTCACCGTGCGCCCGCCACAGGCGCGACGCGAGAAGCCGCGGGTTTCGGCGTTCACCAGCGCGAATATCGATCGCATCGTCGCGCTCAGGCCGGATCTCGTGCTCGGATTCTCGGACCTGCAGGCGGATATCGCAGCGGCGCTCGCGCGCAAAGGACTGGAAGT
>JBAQWM010000340.1:0-3706 GCA_049298915.1 Steroidobacteraceae bacterium
GTCCATGGCGGGCTCCGCAGGACTGGTTGGATATACAGTATCCTACCAGCAATCCAAGCAAAAGCAAGCACTTGAAGATGTTTTGGTAACCCCGCAAGCCCCTGCGACGACTGGCCGCCGGCAGACCTCGCAATGGCTCTTTTTCAATGAATCAGGCGCAGACTAAGTGCAATAAATCGAGCCGCGGGCGGCACCAAAGTTGGAATTGCAGTCGAGGAAGTCTGTGTGCGAGCGAGGTTGATGGAATCAGGGGTGAGTCAATTGACGCGCTGTTATGCGTCAGTTCTGACGTCCAATCATAGTCAGGCCGCAGAGAGCCGGTTTTCTACCCTTGCATCGTTGTATCCGTTCGGATACACTTGGCATGTGTATCAAATCCAGCGAACCGAGGTCTTCTCCAAGAGGTTGGCTGGGCTGCGGGACGCAAAGGGCACGGCTCGGATCCTGGCGCGGCTGGATTCAGTACGACTGGGCAATTGGGGTGACTGCAAGAGCTTTGGTGGCGGGCTTCATGAGATGCGGATATATGCCGGCCCCGGTTACCGCCTCTACTTCGCGCCGCGCGGGGAGATCGTGATTATCTTGCTGTGTGGTGGCGATAAATCATCTCAGAAACGGGTCATTGCGCGGGCCAGGCGCCTGCTCGCGGATTTGGAGTGACAACCATGGCCAAGCTTAAAGAATTTGATCCTAGCGCCTACCTCACCAACGACGAGGTGGTCGCGGAGTACCTCACCGCTGCGCTCGAGGACCCCAATCCGGACGTATTCCTTGCCGCAGTTGGTAACGTCGCAAAAGCGCGTGGCATGAGCAGCATCGCCGAGGATTCGGGCCTGGGTCGCGAGAGCCTTTACAAGGCACTCACGCCGGGCGCAAAGCCCCGCTACGACACGGTACTCAAAGTGTTGCAGAGCCTGGGCGTCAAACTCACAGTCTCTGCGGCCTAACTATGCAGCGGTCGTTGGGCATCAACACTTTTGGATATGACATGGGGATGGTCACATTCATGGCCAAATGGGCCATCGCCGCGATTCCGGCCATCATCATCCTGGTGGTGCTGGGCGTAGCAATCGCCGGCATTTTCGGCGGCATGTTTGGCGGACTTTTTCGGTGACCATAGTCCTACAGGTAAAGGCGAAACCCAGGGCTCGCACATCCGAACTCGCGCAGGCGCCGGATGGCACGTGGGTGGTAAAGCTGAAATCCTCACCAGTAGACGGTAAGGCCAATGCCGAACTCATTGCCCTGGTTGCTGCACGCTTCAAGTGTCCCAAAGCTGCTGTCTCGATCAAGTCTGGAGCCACTGGCCGATTCAAAATCGTCGCCATCAAAGCGTCATGATCGAACACAAGCTGGTCTACGACCCAGTCTTGCAGGCGCGTGCGGCGAATTTCCTATTCATCCACCCCCAGCGAGAATCCCGCTTCCAGCTCCCGCTTCGAGTAGGTCCGGAAGGCGATCATCGTCTCCGATCCCGCGATGCTTGGCAGCTTGCGGATCCGGTCGGTGACGACCGTCGCGAGATCCTCGTTGTTGTTCACGCGCACGATCGCGACCAGGTCCCAGCGCCCTGCGACCGAGAACACTTCCTGCACGCCCTCGATGTCGGTCAGCGCCTGCGCGAGCTCGCCGACCTTGTCGGTTTCCGCCTTGATCAGCACCAGCGCTGCAACCATGGATCGCACTCCTAGATCAGTGTCCGCAGGCTGATCAGTTCCGGGAAGAAACTGTGCTTCAGCACATGGGTAAGGTATCCGGCGCCCGCTGAACCGCCGGTGCCGCGCTTGAAGCCGATGATGCGCTCGACGGTCTTCAGGTGCGCGAAACGCCATTGCTGCAGGCGGTACTCGAGATCCACCAGCTTCTCGGCCAGTTCATAGAGGTCCCAGTGGGCACTGGAGTCGCGGTAGATCGCAAGCCAGGCCGCTTCGACACCGGGATGGGCCTCGTAGATCCGGGTCCAGTCACGCTCGGTGCGCTCGCGCGGGATGTCGAATCCGCGCCGCGCCAGCAGGCGCAGCGCCTCGTCGTACAACGAGGGAGTTGCGAGTTCGCGGCCAAGCAGCGCGTGATGGGCCGGGTCCGAGGAATGCACCTCGATCAGCTTCGCATCCTTGTTGCCGAGCATGAATTCGAGCTGGCGATACTGCCAGGACTGGAAGCCGGAACTCTGGCCCAGCGAATCGCGAAAGCGCATGTAGTCCGCCGGTGTCATCGTGCCGAGCACGTCCCACGACTGGATCATCTGCGCCTGCGCGCGCGCGACCCGTGCCAGCATCTTGAATGCCGGTTCCAGGTCGTCGGCGCGGATCTGCGCGCGCGTCGCGGCCAGCTCGTGCAGGCAGAGCTTGATCCACAACTCGCTCGCCTGGTGGATCAGGATGAACAACATCTCGTCGTGCTGACCGGAGAGCGGCTTCTGGGCGCCCAGCACCTTGTCGAGCTGCAGGTACTGGCTATAGCTCAGCGAGCTGTCGAGATTCCAGTGAATCCCGGCCATCGGGTCGTCGGTTCTGCGGTCGCGTGGCTCGGTCATTCTGCGTCCGGTTGTACTTCGGGCCGCGCCGCGGCGAAGGCCGGTAGCGACGCCAGGTGGGCGTCGATCGCGACCAGCGCCGGGTATGGCGTCAGGTCGCAATAGTAACGCCGCGCGTTGTACATCTGGGGAACCAGGCAGACATCCGCGAGCGTGACGCTGTCGCGGTGCAGATAGTGCCTGCCGTCGCCGTGGCGGCGCGCGAGTTCCTCGAGAGCCTTGAAGCCAAGGCCGATCCAGTGCCGGATCCATTCGGCAACCGGTTCATCGCCCTGACCGAGGGTCTCGCGCAGGTACTTCTGCACTCGCGAGTTGTTCAGCGGATGCACGTCGCAGGCGATGCCCAGCGCCATCGCGCGGACCTGGGCGCGCCCCGCGAAGTCGGGCGGCAGCAATGAGGGCTCGGGGTGGGTTTCCTCCAGGTATTCGATGATCGCCAGCGATTGCGCGAATACCTGGCCGTCATTGGCGAGCGCGGGCACCAGGCCCTGCGGGTTCAATTCGCGGTAGGACGCGCTGTGCTGCTGGCCTCCGTCACGCAGCAGGTGCACCGGCACGCTGCCATGCGGAATGCCCTTGTAATTGAGGGCGATGCGGACACGGTAGGCCGCCGAGCTGCGAAAATAGCCGAACAGTTTCATCGCGACACGATGCCATGTTCCAGCACGTTGACGCCATCCACACCGCCCCGCACGCGATCGCCCGGCAGCAGCGGCCCGACACCGGCGGGCGTGCCGGTGAATATCAGGTCTCCCGGGCAGAGCTCGAACCAGGTCGAGAGCTCGGCGATGATTTCGGGCACTTTCCAGATCATGTCCGCGAGGTCGCCCTGCTGGCGCGGCCTGCCATTGACCTCGAGCCAGATGCGTCCTGCCGCCGGGTGGCCTGACGCAGCCACCGGGACGATCGGGCTGATCGGCGCGGAGTGGTCGAAACCCTTGGCGATATCCCAGGGCTGCTTCTGCTCACGCACGCTGGCCTGCAGGTCCCGACGCGTCATGTCGTTGCCGACCGCATAGCCGAAGACCAGCGCGAGCGCGCTCGCGGCTTCGACATTCCGGCCGCCGCCGCCCAGCGCAACGACCAGTTCGATCTCGTGGTGCAGGTTCGAGGTGCGCGACGGATAAGGCACGTCGCTGCCATTCGGCATGACGGCATCGGCGGGCTTGC